>NZ_DAIOEU010000057.1:0-30366 GCF_036746095.1 Dyella sp. | reverse complement strand
ACTGGAAGTGGTCCATGTTCTTCGAGTTGATGAAGATCTCGAAGGGGCGGCGCTGTTCGTACTGGGTGCCGGCGTTGAGCACGATGTCGTTGATGGTGACGTAGAGGGCGTGCTCGAACAGCGGCGACTTGATCTTGAAGGTGGAGCCGATCAGGGCCTCGGGGCGCTCCAGGCTTTCGTGCATCTGGATGACTTCCGCCATGGGCGCCTCTTTGGGCTGCTCGGGGGCGGGCTGGGCGACGGCGGCGGCTTTGTCTTCGGGCTTGACGACCTCGTAGCCTTTGATCTTCTTTTCGATCTTGATCGTCATATGCGGGCTTCCTGTTGTTGTGTGTGGCGCTTATGAGGTGGGTTGGATTCGTTAGCGGCTCTTTCAAGCGCTGTGGCTAGATTCGCCCCTCACCCCGACCCTCTCCCCGGAGGGGAGAGGGAGAAAAGAATTCGGGTGTTACTGGGTGCAAAAAAGAAATCCGGCCCGACTCGCGTCGGGCCGGATTGCTCAGTACTTACTTCTTGCGGGCGGCCTTCTTGGCGGTTTTCTTGGTCGCCTTACGACCGGCCTTCTTGCTGGCAGTGGACCTCTTTACCGCCTTTCTGGCGGTTTTCTTGCTTGCGGCCTTTTTGGCCGTCTTCTTACCTGCGGCCTTGCGGGCCGTCTTTTTGCTGCTGACCTTCTTTGCAGCTTTGCGGGCCGCGCCTTTCTTGGCGGCCTTCTTGCTGGCTTTCTTTACAGCTTTCTTGGCTGCGCCTTTCCGGGCTGCCTTTTTCGCGGCGCCTTTCTTGGCGGCCTTCTTCGCTGCGCCCTTCTTGGCGGCTTTCTTGGTTGCCTTCTTCGCTGCCTTCTTGGCAGGAGCGGCTTTCTTGGCAGTGGCTTTCTTGGCTGCTTTGCGACGAGCCTTCTTCGGCGCTGCCGCCGGAGCGGACTCTTCTTCGGCTACGGGAGCGGCCGGCGTGAGCAGATCGTCATTGTGTACTTCGAACTCGGTATCGATTGACATGCGGGTATTCCCCTCCGGTCGTTGTTATGGAACCTTCATCAGGCTTGAGGCTTGATCACGGTGTGCGGAAACGTAGCGCGATTTCGCGTTGCGTGCCACTACTAAAACTTTCCGTAATAGCCTTCCTTCAAAGCATCGAACAAATTGGCGGCGGTGTGTGTCTCTCCGTCGTACTCCACTTCTTCGTTGCCTTTCAGTTCCACAACACTACCGTCCTCCAATTCGAAGCGGTAGAGGGTGTTTTCCAGGTCGGCTTCCTTCACCAGCACGCCCTGGAATGCAGCGGGGTTGAAGCGGAACGTGGTGCATCCCTTGAGGCCCTGTTTATAGGCGTAGAAGTAAATGTCCTTGAAGTCTTCGTAGGGGTAATCGGTGGGAACGTTGGCGGTCTTGGAGATGGAGGAATCCACCCAAAGCTGCGCGGCGGCCTGGATGTCCACGTGCTCCGTCGGGCTGATGTCGTCGGCGGCCACGAAGTAGTCGGGCAGCTTGGCCTTGGGGTCGTCGCTGAACGGCATGGCGTCCGCATTGATGAGCGCGCGATAGGCGAGCAGCTCGTAGCTGTACACCTCGACTTTCTCTTTGGTCTTGCGGCCTTCGCGGATGACGTTGCGCGAGTAGTGGTGGGCGAAGCTGGGTTCGATGCCGTTGCTGGCGTTGTTGGCCAGCGACAGGGAGATGGTGCCGGTGGGCGCGATGGAGCTGTGATGCGTGAAGCGCGCGCCCGTTTCGGCCAGCTCCTGAACGAGGTTGGGCGCCACGCTGGCGACGCGCTGCATGTAGCGGCTGTATTTGGCGTGCAGCACGCGGCCGGGAATCAGGTCGCCCGCCTTGTAGCCGTCCTCGACCATCTCCGGGCGCTTGCGCAGCATGTCGCCGGTGACGGTGTAGTTTTTGCTGAGCACGGGCGCCGGGCCTTTTTCCTTGGCCAGCTCCAGCGCGACTTCCCAACCGGCCACGGCCATTTCGCGCGACACGTCTTCGGTGAAGGACACCGCATCGGCGCTGCCGTAGCGCAGCTTGAGCATGGTGAGCGTGCTGCCGAGGCCCAGGAAGCCCATGCCGTGGCGGCGCTTGGAAAGGATCTCGTTGCGCTGCTGCTCCAGCGGCAGGCCATTGATCTCCACCACGTTGTCGAGCATGCGGGTGAAGATCTTCACGACTTCGCGATATTCGTCCCAGTCGAAGCGGGCCTTGGGGCCGAAGGGGTCGCGCACGAAGGTGGTGAGGTTGATGGAGCCGAGGAGGCAGGAGCCGTAGGGCGGGAGAGGCTGTTCGCCACAATTGTGGGCGTGCAGGCCATTGCCATCGAAGGTATTGATCCCAGGCACCTGTACGTCATAGACATCCTCGGTACCGTCGGCCTCCACGGTGGTTACCGTGGCAACAAAACGCTCGCGGTTCAGCGTGCGGCGGTAGCCACCAAGCAGCGCTTTCAGGCGTGCAGCCTTGTCGTTATCGGCGAAGCCGACCAGCTCGTTGAAGCGCGCAAGCGACTCGCCGGCAATCACCAATTCATGCTGTGCCTGCGTGGCGTACTCACGCGTGCCGCCCTTGCCATCCGGCAGCATGCTGCTACCAGCCAGGCGACGGTCGCGATAGATACGGGAAGCGATGCCCAGACGCAGCAGCATGCGCTGCACCGCCTCCAGACGCGCGATATCCGACTGCGCAAGGCGCACGGATACGCCCTTCGCCTGGTTGCCCTGCACGGAACCGTCAGCGTCGAAGAAGCCACGCAGGAAGCCACGGTAGGCGTCACTGGAAGCCTTCTCAAAAGCAGGCGTGATGGCCTTGTCGCCAACCGTCATGCCCAGCTCAAAGGCAAGATCGCGCAGGGCGGCGGACTTCATGCGCCATTCGCCCCGGCCTTGCACTTCGGACCAGCCGTTGAAATCGGCGCGATGCGGCAAGGTCTGCGCGCAACGCAGTGCTTCTTGCATGACGGCTTGCGCACCACCGCTGGCAACGGCGTTGACCACAGCGGCCTGCTTCCACACGGAAAGAACGGCTGCTTCCTGCTTGAGCGTGCCATCGCCCACCAGCAGGCCGAGCAGATAACCCTGTTCTTCAGTGAGGTCACCAGCCCAGCTTGCGTTGGCGCGGTGGTCGTTCAGCAATACGCGGTCACCCGCACGCAGCTTTCCAGCCTCGCACCACTCGGTTTCGATGTTCCAACGGGTAAGGCGGGAAACGCGACGCACTCGGTGATCTCCCGTAAGACGCAGCCGGTGACCTTCTTCGGTCTGCAGCGCGAACACGGGCTTGGTGGCGGTGCGGAAAAAACCTTCGGTTCCTGTCGCGTGGTCTTTGCCGTCTACGCGAGCATAGAAGCCGCTGCCTAGCAGGTCGCGCACCTGGCGCGGGCCTTCGCCCGTCTGCACCCAGGTGTCACCCGTCACGCACGGGTTGGTAGCGCGAATATGCTCGCACCACCAGTTGTTGTTCATCTCGTTCACCTTGTCGATGAGGATGAACCCGGGCTCGGCGAAATCGTATGTGGAGACCATGATCATGTCCCACAGATGACGCGCACGGATGTGCCCGTAGATCTTGCAGGCGACCAGGCCGTCTTCACGCACGACGTAGTTTTCGTGCGTGGGCCATTCGCGCCACACGACGTGGCTGGCGTCGTTGAGATCGATGTCGCCCTGTTCCTTGACATGCACGGGGAAGACCATCGGCCAATCCTGGTCGTGCTCGACGGCTTGCATGAAGCCGTCGGTGATCAGCAGCGACAGATTGAACTGGCGCAGGCGGCCGTTCTCGCGCTTGGCGCGGATGAATTCCTTGACGTCGGGATGGCTGACGTCGAACGTGCCCATCTGTGCACCGCGGCGGCCGCCGGCGGAGGACACGGTGAAGCACATCTTGTCGTAGATATCCATGAAGGACAGCGGGCCGCTGGTGTAAGCGCCGGCGCCCGACACGTACGCGCCACGCGGACGCAGCGTGGAAAATTCATAACCGATGCCGCAACCCGCTTTCAGCGTAAGCCCCGCCTCGTGCACCTTCTGCAGAATGTCGTCCATCGAATCGCGGATGGTGCCGGACACGGTGCAGTTGATGGTGGAGGTGGCGGGCTTGTGTTCCAGCGCGCCGGCGTTGGAGGTGATGCGGCCGGCGGGAATGGCGCCGCGGCGCAGCGCCCACAGGAAACGCTCGTACCAGTGTTCGCGCAGTTCGGGCGTGGCTTCCACGTCGGAGAGTGCGCGCGCGACGCGCTGCCAGCTGTCGTCGATGGTGGCGTCGACCGGGTCGCCGTTCTTGCTGCGCAGGCGGTACTTCTTGTCCCAGATGTCTTGCGATGCGGGCTGCAGCGGAATGGCGGCGCCATCGCGGCCCGTGTTTGTTGCACGCAGTGTGCTCATCGGCTTCCTGACCTCCTGCATGGCCTCACGGCCCCGTTGGTTTCTTGTCTTATGGGTGTAAGGACATCAGTGGCCGGAAAACGACTTGGCGTCCCGATTCATGCCCCGCACATGAGGGTCGGGCGTGGGTTTTCGCGATCGGCGACAGCCCCCACTGACGTTGTTCGCCGCCCCACTACTTGGGTGACAGAAGGATATCTGTACACAAGATGTTGTGGTTGCGACTGGGCGAACGTTACCCCTGCCATCGCAGGATGTAAAGGGCTGACTGCACTGTCACGGGATTTAAGCTGAAGTTGTTTCGTTCCCATGCCGCGTCGCGCTAGCGCAACCGCCTGACACGTGCGATTTAAAATGCCTCGCCGCGAATCGGGCCGTTGCACCCGCGCTTGCGGCACGTTGCATGCTTGGGAACCGTCCGCCCAACGGCGAGTCGAAGCAGCAGTTTTCATTCGCTCAAGGAGACTTCATGCGCCCGCGTTTTCTCCGCAGTTTTACTGCCCTGTTTGTCGCCGCATCACTCGCCGCGCTTCCGTTGCACGCGCACGCGGTGTTGCCCTCGGCCGTCGACGGCCAGCCGCTGCCTTCGCTCGCGCCCATGTTGGAAAAGGTGACGCCGGCGGTGGTGAACATTTCCAGCAAGACGCGGGTGCGGGTGCGCAACCCGTTCTTCGACGATCCGGTGTTCCGGCAGTTCTTCGGCCTGCAAGGCACGCCGCGCGAACAGGTGGAGCAAAGCCTGGGTTCGGGGGTGATCGTGGATGCGGCGAAGGGTTACATCCTCACCAACAATCATGTGGTGGGCGGCGCCGACGACATCACGGTGACGCTGCAGGATGGCCGCAACTTCAAGGGCACGCTGGTGGGTACCGATCCGGCGACCGACGTGGCCGTGGTCAAGATCAACGCCGACAAGTTGCAGGCGCTGCCGATCTCCGATTCTTCGACGCTGCGCGTGGGTGACTTCGTGGTGGCGGTGGGCGAGCCGTTCGGCCTGGGCCAGACGGTAACGTCGGGCATCGTGTCCGCGCTGGGTCGCTCGGGCCTGGGCGGTTCGAGCTTCCAGAATTTCATCCAGACCGATGCGTCGATCAACCCCGGCAATTCCGGTGGTCCGCTGGTGAACCTGCGTGGCGAGCTGGTCGGTATCAACACGATGATTCTGTCGCCGTCGGGCGGCAACGTCGGGATCGGCTTTGCCATTCCCAGCGACGTCGCCACCGAAGTGATGCAGCAGCTGATCGCGCACGGCAAGGTGAGCCGTGGCAGTCTCGGCGCGCAGACGCAGGACATCACGCCGAATATTGCGCGCGTGCTTAACTTGAAGAGCAGCGAGGGTGCGGTGGTGACGCGCGTGCTGCCAGGTTCGGCGGCCGAGCGCGCCGGCCTGCAGGAGGGCGATGTGATCACTTCGGTGAATGGCAAGGGCCTGCATGACTCGGGTGAGCTCACCAATGCAATCGGCTTGCTGCCACCCAACAGCACGGTCACGCTGATGACGCTGCGCAATGGCGCGGCGCGCAAGGTGACGGCGCAGCTTACGCCGCAGAAAAACGCCACGGTGGATGGCGCCAAGCTCGATCCGCGGCTTGCCGGCGTGACCTTCAGCGATCTCAGCGACGAGCAGGCCAGCCAGGGCATGAGCGGCGTGGTGGCGTCGACGGTGAATCCAAACAGCCGCGCGGCGCAGGCGGGGCTTTCGTCGGGTGACGTGATCGTTGGTGTTGGCAATCGGCGTATTACCAGCCTGCGGGATTTGCAGGGGCTGGCGGCAGCGCGCCCGCGCCAGCTGGTGCTGCTGGTGGCGACGGATGAAGGGTTGAACTACGTGGTGGTGCAGTAAACGCAGCGCGTAGGCTGGGATTTCATCTCAGCCTACGCCTTAAAATGGCCGTCATTCCCGTGCAAGCGGGAATCCATTTTGCTCCTAGGCCAGAACGAGCATGGATTCCCGCTTGCGCGGGAATGACGATCTTCTGGCGAGCTTTATTTGCCGTCTGCGTCGACGCCGCATGGCTTTCGCAGCCTCAATGCTGACCAGAAGCGAAACGGAAATCGCGCCGCGCAGCTTTCATTTCCATGATGTTTTCCACGCAACTGTATGAACGCACTTGCGGTTCATGCGTGCGGTTGCTTGATGTTTTGGCTCCGGGCCGCTGAAATACCGCAACCCGTCACTGCGTGCAGGCGCTGTGGGGGGCACACTCGCTCCGTTTATTCCTCCCTTTGCAGGTCGCGCCCTTCTATGCCCGTACGCATCACCCGTCTGCTCACCGCCGCCCTGATCGGCGCCGGTCTTTCCACTGCTGTCCTCGCTGCGGCCACGCAATCGCTCACATGGCGCGGCGATGTGGTCACCGCCAATGGCGTGGTCAAGGGCGTTGCAAAGGCCTGGCAATCGTCCGGCCATGGCTCGGTGCAGATTCAACCGTTCAATACCGCCTCCGGCCTGGATGCGGTCGCCGGCGGCTCCGCCGACATCGCCGGCAGCGCCCGCCCCAGTTCGGGCAGCGCCGAAGACAGCGGACTCACCTTTACGCCGGTGGCATGGGATGGCCTGGTGTTGATTACGGGCTCGGGCAACCCGGTCAGCAACCTCACGCTGCAGCAGGTGCACGACATCTATTACGGCAGGATCACCAATTGGAAGGCCGTCGGCGGCAACGATGCGCCGATCGACGTGTTCGCCGTGGCCAGCCCCGGCGATGGCGTGGAATTCAGCCTGCGCAAGCTGCTGTTCGGCCGTGGCAGCCAGCCGGTGGCGGCGCCACGCCTGTACGTCAACACCACGCAGCTGGAGCAGTCGGTGGCGTTGGATCCGCGCGGCTTTGGCGTGACCACCCTGTCGAGCGTCGCCGGCAACCCGAAGATCAAGATGCTGCGCATCGATGGCACGGCGCCGAGCGTTTCCTCCGTCGCCAGCGGCGCGTATCCATTGTTTGCGCCGCTGTACCTGGTGACCAATCCATCGAGCCCGAATGCTGCGCAAGCCAAGGCGTTCGTGGATTTCGCGCTGAGCGACAAGGGTGCCGCGACACTGCGCTCGCACTCGCTGGTGCCCTATGACGCCGGCACCACGCTGATCGCGATGGATGCATCGCGCCGCAGCCGCATCCTGGCCGAAGTCGGCGCGCATGCCAGCGCCGAACCCACGCAGATTGCCTCGGCGCCGTCCCGCCCCGCCGCGGCACCGTCCATTGCCGCGGCACGCCCGGCAACGCCCGCCACGCCGACGCTGGCCAAGGTCAGCGGCAGCGTGCTGACGCCGCCACCGAGCAGCCTGAAGGGCGTGCGCGGCGAGGCGTTCACGCAAATGACCGCTCCCGATCGCGGCAGCTTCGCCAAGGTCACCAGCGATGCCTACGTGAGCCATGGCAAGATCGTCATGGCCAAGGCCAGCACGAAAAGTGCCGGCAAGACATCCAACGCCGCGAGCAAGGCCGAGGGCAAGAAGCGCGTCGCCAGCGTCGACAGCAAGCCGGCGCGCAGCTATCGCGTCGCCGCCGGCGAAACGCTGTACTCCATCGCCCGCAAGCATGGCGTGGACGTGGCGCAGATCCGCAGCTGGAACCACTTGAAGGACAATACGGTGCGCACCGGGCAGATGCTGCGCATCGAATCGCGCTGATCATTGCTTCGCTTGCAAATACTTGCCATCACGATCGATCTGGACGACACCCTGTGGCCGGTCATGCCGGCCCTGCAGCGGGCGGATCGCGATCTGGATGACTACCTGCGATTGCATTATCCGCAGGTAGCCCAAACCTGGCCCATTCCCGCACTGCGCGAACTGCGCGCGCTGGTAGCCGCCGAACGCCTCGACCTGGCGCATGACTTCACCGCACAGCGCTACATCACCCTGCAGCGCGCGTTCGATGCGTGCGGCATCAGCGACGCGCCGCTGGATGCGCTGTTCGAAGTTTTTGCCGCGGCACGCAACGCGGTGGAGCTCTATCCCGACGCCCTGCCCGCGCTGGAACGCCTGCGCGCCGCGCTGCCCGTGGCGAGCCTGACCAACGGCAACGCCGACCTGGAACGCATCGGCCTGCATCTGCATTTTGCGCATCGCATTTGCGCGCGTGACGTGGGCGTGGCGAAGCCTGATGCGCGCATCTTTCTTGCCGCCGCCGAGAAGCTGGGCATCGCGCCGGAGAACATCCTGCACGTGGGAGACGATCCGGAGCTGGACGTGGCGGGCGCGCGCGATGCCGGCATGCGCACGGCATGGATCAATCGCGCGGGGCATCCGTGGCCGGGGACGTTGGGTATCGCACCGGATTTGGATGTGCGCGATCTGGCGGCGCTGGTGGCGTGGCTGGAAGCGGCGCACAACCCGTAGGCGGGGGCGCGCCATCGTTGGGCTTCGGCGTTGCCTCACCTCCACCCGGCGAACACGCAAGCGCTTTGAACCCCGCGCAAAAGCGCGCATCATCTGCGGCCAACTCCACGACCCGCGCACACCCGACGCGCGCAAGGAATTGCATGTCCGCCCTGATTGCCCAAGCCTCCGGCCGCCGTACTGCCACGCCGATCGAAGCCACTGACGCGACGCACCTGTCCAGCTTGCGCAAGCGCTTGACTGCCGCGCAACGCAATTGGCTGGACGAAAGCGGCTTCGATGGAAAACCCGGCAGCGTATGCCTGGTGCCGGACGCGAACGGCAAGCTGGCGCGCGTGGTGGTCGGCGTGGATCGGCAGGAATCGCTGAGCGCGTTGGCAGCATTGCCGCTGATGCTGCCGACTGCCGAATACACGCTGGCTTCGGAAAGCGTGCCGCTGGATCCGCAACTGTCCGCCCTCGGCTGGGCGCTGGGCTGCTATCAATTCACCCGCTATCGCAATGCCAAGCGCCCGGGCTCGCCGCTGGTGGTAGATGCTGCCACCCTGGCCGCGCTGACGCCGCTGATCGAAGCCACCTATTTCGTGCGCGACCTGGTCAATACGCCGACCGAGGACATGGGCCCCAAGCAGCTTGCCGATCAGGTAAAGCAATTGGGCAAGACATATAAGGCCAAGGTGCGCGAGTGGGTGGGCGAGGAACTGCTGGAAGACAACTTCCCCACCATCCATGCCGTCGGCCGTGCCAGCCATCGTCCGCCGCGACTGATCGAATTGTCGTGGGGCAAAACCAGTGATCCGAAAGTGGTGGTGGTCGGCAAAGGCGTGTGTTTCGACACCGGCGGGCTGGATCTGAAATCCTCGGACGGCATGCGCTGGATGAAAAAGGACATGGGCGGCGCGGCACATGCGATAGCGCTGGCCGGCCTGGTGATGGAAGCGAAGCTGCCGGTGCGGCTGACGCTGCTGGTGCCGGCGGTGGAGAACGCCGTCGCCGGCAATGCGATGCGTCCGGGTGAAGTGATCACCACACGCGGTGGCCATAGCGTGGAAGTGGACAACACGGATGCCGAAGGCCGGTTGATCCTGTGCGACGCACTGGCGTACGCAGCGGAGCAGAAGCCGGAACTGATCATCGACTTCGCCACGCTCACCGGCGCGGCGCGCGTCGCGCTCGGCCCGGATCTGCCGGCGCTGTTCGCCAATGACGATCAGCTTGCCGACGCGGCACTTGCCTGCGGCAACGCCGTTGCCGATCCGCTGTGGCGGTTGCCGCTGTGGCGGCCGTATCGCAAGTTGTTGGAGTCGTATCTCGCCGACTTTGCCAATGCGGGGCCGTCGCGCCATGCCGGCGCGATTACCGCGGCGCTGTTCATGGAGCGCTTTATCCCGGAAGGCATGCCCTGGTTGCATCTGGATACGTATGCGTGGAACGACGGCGATCGCCCCGGCCGGCCGCGCGGCGGCGAGGCGATGGGCTTGCGGGCGATGTTTGCGTTGCTGGGCAAGCGCTACGGCTAGGCACTTAGCCCCTCTCCCCTTGGGACAGGGGTTGGGGTGAGGGTACGACCCGCCTGCGTGGCATGCATGACTTCTGGCTTAGTCGCCCAGCCGCACAACGCCGCATGATGCCGGAGTCTCCACCCGGCCCTCATGACCCATGCGCCCATTGCGTCCCGCCTTGCTCGCCTTCAGCCTTGCTCTCGCCGTCAGCGGCTGCGCCCATGTCCAGCAGCACCAGCCGCCGCTCACCACGCTGACCGAAAACTCCGGCGGCGCCATGCCGGCCGAACAAAAGCGCGTGCACTTCGATCACGCCGAGTTGCACATCGCGGTCGATCCCGCGCAGCAACGTATCGATGCCACGGCGACGTTGAGCTTTACCGCGCGCGAGCCCACCGACGTGCTGGTGCTGGACTTGGACCGCAATTTGCCGATCAGCGCGATCGACGTGGAAGGCAAGCCGTTGGCGCCGAGCGCCTGGAGCAACCCGGAAGGACGCCTGCGCATCCAGCTGCCAAATGCATTGCGTGCCGGCGAGCATGTCGCCACCACCGTGCATTACGGCGGCCAGCCGCACGTGGCGAAGAAGGCGCCATGGGATGGCGGTTTCGTATGGAGCCACACCAAAGACGGCCAACCGTGGGTCGGCAGCGCGGTGGAAGGCGAAGGCTGCGATCTGTTCTGGCCTTGCATCGACCAGCCGGAAGGCAAGCCGGACCTGGTTGATCTGTACGTGACCGTACCCAAACCGCTGGTGGCGCCGGGCAACGGCGTCTTGGTCGGCATCAGCGACGAAGGCGACAAACGCACCTATCACTGGCGCGCCAAGCATCCAACCACGTATGCCATTTCCATCAACGTTGGCCCGTACAAGGAACTCACCGGTGAATACCACAGCCGCTATGGCAACGTGATTCCGCTGCAGTACTGGTATCTGCCGGGCGAAGACGAACAGGCGCGCAAACTGTTTGCCGAATTCCCGCGCATGTTGGCGTTCAACGAAGCGATGATCGGCCCTTACCCGTTCGGCGACGAGAAGATGGGCGTGGTGGAAACGCCTTATCTGGGCATGGAACACCAGACCATCAACGCCTACGGCAATGACTACAAGAAAGACGGCAGCGGCTTCGATTGGCTGTTGCAGCACGAGTTTGCGCACGAGTGGTTCGGCAATCAGATGACCAATGCCAACTGGGACGACATGTGGCTGCACGAGGCGTTTGCGACCTACATGCAGCCGCTGTATAGCTGGTCGATCAACGGCGACATGGGTTATTACGCGTGGATGCAGAAGATGCGCCTGGCCTTGCACGATCGCTTCCCGATTGTTTCAGGCAAAAGCCAGACCGAAGCGCAGGTCTATGACGATGATCATGGCCCGGGACTGGACATCTACGACAAGGGCGCACTGACGCTGCATTCCTTGCGCGGCTTGATCGGTGATCGCGATTTCTTCGAGAGCCTGCGCATGCTGGTGTACGGCCGGCCGGATCCCAAGCCTGGCAATTTCGCGCCGCACTACGCGAGCTCGCAGGATTTCATCCGCATCGTCAACCAGGTGAGCGGACGTGATTTGAGCTGGTTCTTCAACGTGTATCTGTACCAGGCGAAGCTGCCGGCCCTGGACGAGCAGCGCGTCGGCAATACGCTGACCCTGCGTTGGCGCGCGCCGCATGACTTGCCGTTCCCGATGCCGGTGGAAGTGCAGGTGGATGGAACGGTGCATACGCTGCCGATGACGCATGGCGAAGGTTCGCTGGACGTGCCGGCGGATGCGCTGGTGGTCATCGATCCGCACTCCAAACTGCTGCGGGAGTTGCCGCATGTGACGGAGTATCAGCAGTGGCAGAAGATGCAGAAGGCGCAGGGCAAAGCGAAGACCGGCTAGCTTGCCGCACGTCTCCCTCCCCTGCCTGACAGGGGAGGGAGCAGATCACGCGGAACTGGGACCGCCTGCAAATTTCCGCCATTGCGCCGACATCGCACGCAGCCCGCGCACGATCTTCGGCAGCAGCCAGCAGATCAACGCAATGAACAGCGCCAGCAAGATCAGCAATACCAGCGGGTGTTGCCACGCGAGATAGAGAATCCCCAGCAGCGAAATATCTTCCGTCGCACTTGCGCCCCAATTGCTGAAAGGCTCGGGCGACGTGTTGATCAGCGCGCGTGTTCCCGATTTGGCCAGATGCGTGCCGGTGACGACGGCACCGCCAAGCAAGGCCGCTGCAATCTGCTCATCCGCGCCCGCATGCTTGAACACGCCCCACGCGAGCAAGGTGCCGACCGGAATGCGGATGAAGGTCTGGATGGAATCCCACACGCTGTCGAACACGGGGATTTTGTCGGCCAGGAATTCGCCCGTCATCAACACGCCGGCGGTGATCAGTACCCAGTTGTGGCTGAGCACTTCCAGACCCGATGGCAAGGTGACGTAGCCCAGGCGCCCCAGCAGGCCGGCGATGAATAGCGTGGCATAGAGACGGATGCCGCTGGCCCAGGCAAGGCCGCCGGCGAGGGCGAGGTTGGAGAGCAGGTTCATGGCGGTGGGTCCTTGTCGCGGAGGGGCCTGCGGTAGCCATCCTCTCTCCAAAGCAGCCGGATATCCACCATCTTGCGGTGAAGCACATGTTGCCTCACCGTCATTCCGGCGAACGCCGGAATCCAGTTCAAGTACGTCGTGCGTAGCACTCAGCCCCAAAAGTGTTGTGTCCTTCGGACGCGTATTTAGGCTGGATTCCGGCGTTCGCCGGAATGACGAGCAACAAAAAAGCAGCGCCGGAGCGCTGCTTTTTTGTTTCCAAAAAACGCGACTTACTTGCCGCTCGAACCTGCCGCCGCCGGCGGTGTCGAGGTGCCCGGCTCCGTCATCGGCGTCGGCAATGAAACCGGAGCATTGGCGGCCGCCATCGACGGACCGTCGCCCTGCTTGCCGCCGTACGGCAGCACTTCGGCCGCCAGCTTCGGATTGGCACCGATCAGGCCAACGGCATCGAACAGGATGTGCGCGGTTTCCTGCAGTTGCGGGTCGGGCGCCTTCTTGGCCTCTTCCTGCTGCTTCAGTTCCGACTTCAGGCTGCGCTCGCTGGGATTGAGGCCGTCGTCGAGCTGATCGTCGACGTCCACGTCGGCAGTGCTGCCGTCGATCGCCTTATGGCGTGCGCGGAAATCCGCCTGCATCGCATCCAGTTGCTTGCGCTCGGCCTGGCGCTGGTCGTAGTTCAACGAGATGGAGGTGCGGTCGGCCAGCTTCTTGTATTGGTTGAGTTCGTCCAGCATCAGCTGCCATGCGGGCGACTTGGCCACGCGTGCGTCATGCATCTGCGTGAGCTGCGGCAGGTAGGCCTTCATGTCAGCCACCGGCTTGTAGTCGGCAGGCGCGATCTGCGTCCACGGCAGCGCATTGTCGTAGGTCGATTCGCCGAAATCCTTGTCGTCGCCATTGCTCGGATACAACAGATCCGGCGTCACGCCACGCAATTGGGTGGAGCCGCCGTTGATGCGGAAGAATTCCTGCACGGTCATTTTCAGCGCGCCGAAGTCCGGCTTGTTGTCGGTGTCGGCGGCGAAGCGGTTGAGGTCGATCAGCGTCTGCACCGTGCCCTTGCCGAAGGTCTGCGTGCCGATGATCAGGCCGCGGCCGTAGTCCTGGATCGCCGCGGAAAAAATCTCCGAGGCCGAGGCCGTGCCGCGATTGACCAGCACCGCCAGCGGACCGCTCCAGGCCATGCCCGGATCGTCATCGCCCTGCACTTGCACCTGGCCGCGCGCATCGCGCACCTGCACCACCGGACCCTTGTCGATGAACAGGCCGGTGAGTTCGTTCGCTTCGTACAGCGAACCGCCGCCGTTGTTGCGCAGGTCGATCACCACGCCCTGCACGCCTTCGGTCTTCAGTTCGCCCAGCAGTTTGGCGACGTCGCGGGTGGCGCTCTTGAAGTTCTTGTCGCCTTCGCTGCGGGCGCCGAAATCGGAATAGAACATCGGCAACTCGATCACGCCGATCTTGCGGGTAACGCCGTTGTCGGTGATCTGGATGACTTTCTTCTTGGCCGCCTGTTCTTCGATGGTAACTTTCTTGCGCACCATCGTGACCATCTCGTGCTTGCCATCGGTGCCCTGGTCGCCGGGCACGATTTCCAGGCGCACAGTGGTGTCTTTCTTGCCGCGGATCAGGTTGACCACGTCGTCGATGCGCCAGCCGACCACGTCCTGGATCGGGCCGCTTTCGCCCTGGCCCACGCCCATCACGTAGTCGCCCACGTGCAGCTTGCCGGACTTGATCGCCGGACCGCCGGGCACGAGTTCGCGGATCACGGTGTAGTCGTCGCGCTGCTGCAGCACGGCGCCGATGCCTTCCAGCGACAGCTTCATGGAGATGTCGAAGTTCTCGGCGGCACGCGGACCCATGTAGTCGGTATGCGGATCGGTGGAGTTCGCATAGGCGGTCATGAAGGTCTGCAGCGCGTCCTGGTCATCGAGCTGCTTCATGCGGTCGATGTAGTTGCTGTAGCGCTTGTCGAGCGTCTTGCGGATGTCCTCGTCGCTCTTGCCGGCCAGCTTCAGGCGCAGCCAGTCGTTCATGGTGCGCTTGCGCCACAGGTCGTCCAGCTCGGCCTTGTCCTTCGGCCAGTCGGCCTTCTTGCGGTCGATGACGTAGGTGTCGTTGGTGTTGAAGTCGAAACCCTGCTTCAACAGGCTGCGCGCATAGTTCATGCGGTCGATGGCGCGCAGGATGTACTGGTTGAAGATGTCGAACGGGCCCGAGAGATCCTTGTTCCAGATCTCGTTGTCGAACTGGTCCTTGTACTTGGCGAACTTCGCCATGTCTTCCTGCGTGAAGAAGACCTTCTCGCCGTCCAGCAGCTTGAAGTAGCGCGTGTAGATCTTCTCCGACATCGCATCGTCGAGCGGCTGCGCGTCGTAGTGGAAGCGCGTGAGCAGATGCGCGGAGATCAGCGCCGCATTGGCTTCGTCGGCGGTTGGCTGCAGCGGCAGCGTGGATACCTTGCGCGGCTTGCTGGCACCCATGTCGGCGGCCGATTGCGCGAAGGCTGCCGTGGTGGTGACGCTCAAGGCGACCAGCAGGGCGAGCAAGGGGCGAAAGCGAAAGGTCATGGGGTTCTCTTAAGCGTGCTCGGTGATGCCAGCCGCGTGAGCCTGCTGGTCGGCGTGATAGGAAGAACGGACAAGCGGGCCGGAGGCGACGTGATGGAAACCCATCGCCTCGCCGGCTACGCGCAACGAGTCAAATTCGTCCGGCGTCCAGTAGCGCACCACCGGATGATGATGCGGCGTGGGCTGCAGGTACTGGCCGATGGTGATCATGTCGACGTCGTGCGCGCGCAAATCGCGCATCGTTTCGAGCACTTGGCTTTCGGTCTCGCCCAGGCCAAGCATGATGCCGGACTTGGTGGGCACATCCGGGTGCTGCGCCTTGAAGCGCTTGAGCAGGTCCAGCGACCACTGGTAGTCGGCGCCCGGGCGCACTTCGCGGTACAGGTGCGGCACGGTTTCCAGGTTGTGGTTGAACACGTCCGGCGGGAAATCCTTCAGCACTTCCAGCGCGCGCTCCATGCGGCCCTTGCCACGGAAATCCGGCGTGAGGATCTCGATGCGGGTGTTGGGGCTGGCATGCCGCACGGCACGGATGCAGGCGGCGAAATGTTCGGCGCCGCCGTCGCGCAGGTCGTCGCGATCCACCGAGGTGATCACCACGTACTTCAGGCGCATGTCGCGGATGGTGTCGGCCAGGCGTGCCGGTTCCAGCGGATCGGGAGCAGCCGGGCGGCCGTGCGCCACGTCGCAGAACGAGCAGCGGCGCGTGCATACGTCGCCGAGGATCATGAAGGTGGCGGTGCCCTTGCTGAAACACTCGTGGATGTTCGGGCAGGAGGCTTCTTCGCATACCGTGACCAGCGCGTTCTCGCGCAGGCGCGCCTTCAACTGCTGCACGGCGTTGCCTTGCGGCAGGCGCACGCGAATCCAGCTGGGTTTGCGCAGTGTGGGAACGTTGGTATCGAAACCGGCGCGGTTCAGGGCGATCTTGTCGCTACCGAGCTGCTTGTCGACGAGTGCTCCCTCGGCAGGTGCGCCGCTGATGACGCTGATGGGAATGGTCTTGCTGGAGGATGCGCTGGTATCGCTCATGAAATAGCTCAGACCGCCATGCGAGCGGGGAGTTCGGGGATCACGGGAGCGGCCGATTCAGCTTCGAAGCCGAACTGCCGGCAAAACTCGCCGATCAGTACCTCTTCGACGTCCGACAGCCGCGACGGACCGCCCAAGTCTAGCACCTGCGTGACCGCCAGGCCCTTGTAACCGCAAGGATTAATGCGGTGGAACGGTTCCAGGTCCATGTTTACGTTGAAAGCCAGGCCGTGGAAGCTGCAACCACGGCGCACGCGCAAGCCCAGCGCTGCCACCTTGGCGTCAGCCACGTAGACGCCGGGCGCTCCCTCGCGGCGGACAGCCTCGATATTCCAGTGTTCCAGGGTATCGATGATGGCCTGCTCGATCCGGCATACCAGCTCGCGCACCCCGACGCCGGCGCGACGCAGGTCGATCAACGGGTAGGCCACGATTTGGCCGGGGCCGTGGTAGGTGACCTGTCCGCCGCGATCCACCGGCACCACCGGAATCTCCCCTGGCGCCAGCACGTGCTCCATCTTGCCGGCCTGTCCGAGGGTGAAGACGGGGTCGTGCTCCAGCACCCAGAGTTCGTCCACGGTATCGGCGGTGCGGCTGTCGGTGAAGGCGCTCATCGCCTGCCACACCGGCGCGTAGGGTTGGCGGCCGAGGCGGCGGATGTTCAGGGGGAGGGACATGAATCGAGGGGCCTGCACGGGAATGGGGCCAATCTGTGGCCGGCGGCTGCGGCTTGCAAGTGACGGAAGGGGTGCCTCCACCCGCCCCTCTCCCCGATGGGAAAGGGGAGCTGCCGGTGGTTCAAAGCGTGTAGCGGATATCCGGATCGGCGCGCAGCGCGGTGTGGGCGAGGTCGTATTGCTCACGGGTTTCGCAGCGGAAGCTGACGGTGACGGACAGGAAATTGCCTTCACGTGAATGGCGATGCTTGACCGTCTCGTGCAATACGTGCAAGCCGATGCCTTCCAGGATCTGCGGCACGCGTGCTTTCAGGTCCGCGCTGGCGTTGCCCATGGCGGTGATCTCGAACTCGCCGGGGAATTGGAACCCTTGGCCTTCTTGTTGCGCCTTGATGTCGCTCAGGTCTTTCATGGGCGTTCTCCGCATGACGTCTCATTTCACCTGGGCGTCATTCCCGCGAAAGCGGGAATCCATCTTGCTCTGGACTGAGCGTCAAACATGGATTCCCGTTTTCGCGGGAATGACGTCCAGGTGTTAGCACCCTCCCCAGCCAGGACAGGGCGCTTGAATGTTTACTTCTTGCCGCTACCGTGGAACCACAACAGGATGCTGTCCCACAGGCGCTTGAAGAAACCGCCCTGCGGCGCATCGTTGAGCGCCACCAGCGGCACGTCCATGATGTTCTGGCCATCCTGCGTGATGTGCAACGTGCCGACCTGCTGGCCCTTCTTGAAGGGCGCGATCAGCGTGGACGGAATGTCCATCGTCGCCTTGAGCTTCTCGTAGTCGCCGGTCTTCACGGTGACCCGCACGTCCTGCGTCACGCCAAGCGGCAGCTGATCCGCTTCGCCCTTCCACAGGCGCGGGGTGGACAGCGGCTTGTTGGCTTCGTAGAGCTTGTGCGTTTCGTAGAAACGGAAGCCGTAGTTGAGCAGCGCAATGGCCGCATCGGCACGGCCCTTCTCGCTGCTGGAACCCATCACGATGGCGATCATGCGCGCATCGCCGCGCTTGGCCGACGCGGCGAGGCAGAAGCCCGCCTCGGCGGTGTGGCCGGTCTTGATGCCGTCCACCGTGGGATCGCGCCACAGCAATGTATTGCGATTGCCCTGCTTGATGCCGTTCCAGGTGAATTCCTTGATCGCGGAGATCGCGTAGTCATCCGGATAATCATGGATCAGCGCGCGCGAAAGAATGGCGATGTCATGCGCGGTGGAATAGTGATCAGGAATTGGATAACCGGACGCATTCGCGAAGTGCGAGTTCACCATGCCGAGTTGCTTGGCATAGGCGTTCATCAGGTTCGCGAAGGTTTCCTCGGAGCCGGCGGTGTGTTCGGCTAGGGCGATGGCCGAGTCATTGCCGGACTGGATGATCATGCCGTACAGCAGGTCCTTCAGCGGAACCTGGCTGTTGAGCTTGAGGAAGCTGGTGGAACCGTCCGTGCCTGCACCGCCCGCGCGCCATGCGTGCTCGCTGATCGTCACCGGATCGGTGAGATGGATCTTGCCGGCGGCCAACTGCGCCGAGACTACGTAGTCGGTCATGATCTTGGTGATCGAAGCCGGCTCCACGCGTTCGTCCGGGTTCTTCGAAGCGAGCACCTGGCCGGTGGTGTAGTCCATCAGCACCCATGCCTTGGCATCGACATCCGGCGGCGGCGGTACCGGCACGGCTACGGCGGCCGGCACGGGCGGCGGGTTCGGAACGGGCTTGGGCGGCGTCTGTTGTGCGACGGCACTGACGCCGAACACCAGCGCGGCGGCGGCAAATATGTGCAGGGAACGGCGGAACGGATTCATGTGGGCTTGCTTCCGGTTTCTATGTGCTTGGCGCACGCGGCGCCATGATTTCTTCGCAGAAAAAACGTCAGTCTACCGCGACCTGCGGCTGCGGCAGACCCATTTGTTCGATCTTGGCGCTCACCTGGTCGGCGCTGTCGACGTCGCTCAAGGGGCCTACGCGTACGCGGTGCACGGTCCGGCCGCCGATCGTCGCATCAGACACCTGCACCGGCGCGAAATTCGCCACGCGCAGTTGCGCCGCGACGCGCTCGGCGTTGGCCGGATCGGAGAATGCACCAATTTGCAGGTAAATACTCGGCGGATGCGCGGGCGTAGCGGTGACAAGCGGGGGCGGCGGTGCCTCTTCTTGCGGCGGTGCGGAGGGATCGATGCCCTGCACTTCCACCAGGCCGGTGCCCTTGGGCCAGATGCCGATCTTCACGGCAGCGGCGTAGGACAGGTCGATCACGCGATCCTCGTGGAACGGCCCGCGATCGTTGACGCGCACGATCACGCTCTTGCCGTTCTGCAGGTTGGTCACGCGCGCGTAGCTCGGCAGCGGCAGCACCTTGCTGGCGGCGGTGAACTTGTACATGTCGTAGTCCTCGAGGCTCGAGGTCTTGTAGCCATGGAACTTGCTGCCGTAGAACGAGGCGATGCCGCGCTCGTCATAGCCGCGCGCCGTCGACAGCACGCTGTAGGTGCGGCCCAGCACGGTATATGGCGATTTGTTGCCATACAGCGAGCGCGGTTCGACCTTGGGCACGGGCTCCGGCAGCTTGCTCACGTCCGGCGGCGGGCCATCCGGAATGCTGTCGGCGCCATCGCGGTAGCGGCTGCTTTGCGGCTTGCTGGTGTCGTCGTAGATGTCGCCCGAACCACCGCCGGACCGGCTTGAACGGCCATGCGAGGAAACATGGGACGAGGAAGGACGCGTACTGCGATGTCCGCCGCAGCCGGCCAGCACCAGGGTGATTGCGAGCAGCAGCGACAGGCGCCGGCGCGTCTTCATCGACGGGCGTTCTCCTGGGCGTGCACCACTTCGATGATGGACTGTGCCAGCTGGTTGACCGCCATCGCATACATCACGCTGCGGTTGTAGGTGGTGATCACCTGGAAATTCTTGAAGCTGAACCAGTACTCCGGACCGTTCGCAGCCTGCAACGTCTGCAGGCTGCTCGGCGCGCCCGGATCGAGATGCTGCAGCGGCGCGTAGCCCCAAGCCTCAAGCTGTTCGATCGTCCACTGCGGCGTAGCATCCTTCACGGCCAACACTTTCGCCGCTGCATCCGGCTGCGCGCGCGCGGCGACCGGACCACCGCTCACCCAGCCGTGCTTGGCGAAGTAATTGGCGACGCTGCCCAGGATGTCGGGCATGGAATTCTGCAGGTCAATGCGACCATCGCCGTCTTCATCCACGGCGTAGTCGCGAATGCTGCTGGGCATGAACTGGCCCCAGCCTTGCGCGCCCGCGTAGGAACCGGTGAGCGTGTCGACCGGACCTGCGAGCTGCGTATTGGGCAACTCCAGCAGGGTCTTCAGCTCGTTGCGGAAAAACGCCGCGCGCGGCGGGTAATACAGGCCCAGCGTGACCAGCGCATCGAGCACTTTGTACTTGCCGGTATTGCGCCCGTAGAACGTTTCCACACCGATGATCGCGACGATGTACTGCGGATCGACGCCGTACTTCTTGCCGACCTGCTCCAGCAGCGCCTGATGATCGAGATAGAACCGCACGCCTGCGTCGATACGCGCCTGGGTGAGGAATATCTGGCGGTATTCGCTCCACGGTTTCGCTTCGGCCGGGCGGGCGATGGCATCGAGGATGCTCTGCTGCCGCTTCGCACCGTCGAGCAAAGCGTTCAAGGCGGCAGGATCCTTGCCGGTATCTTTCGCTACTTCAGCGACCAGTTTCGCCTGGCCGGGATGCTCGGCCCATGCGCCGAACGGCGTCGCGAAAAACAGCGCAGCAAATGCAAAAACGATTTTTCCCTTCATGTCGTGGAGCGTAACACGCATGTGCGTTTTTGACGGACCATCAGTCATGCACCTTGCGATTGGCATGAATCGACATCAGCACCCCAAAGCCCACCAGCAGCGACACCGCCGAGGTGCCGCCGTAGCTGACCATCGGCATCGGCACGCCCACCACCGGTAGCAGGCCCGCGACCATGCCGCCATTGACGAACACGTAGACGAAGAAACTCATGCCGATCGCGCCGGCAAGCAGGCGCGAGTAGGTGTCTTTCGCTTCCATGGCGATCCACAGGCAGCGGCCGATGATGAAGGCGTACAGCACCAGGATCGCGCACACGCCGATCAGGCCGAATTCTTCGCAGAACACGGCGAAGATGAAGTCGGTGGTGTGTTCGGGCAGGAAGTCCAGGCGCGATTGCGTGCTCTGCTCGAAACCCTTGCCGAAGATGCCGCCCGAGCCGACCGCAATCTGCGACTGGATGATGTGCCAGCCGTTGCCGAGCGGATCGGATTCGGGATTGAGCATGGTGAGGATGCGGTCGCGCTGGTACTGGTGCATGAAATGCCAGGCGATCGGCACCATGCCCGCGGCGCCCGCCAGCAACACGCCGATGCGCCACCACGCCATGCCGGAAAGAAACAACGCGAAACCGCCTGCCGCCGACACCAGCAAGGCGGTGCCGAGATCCGGCTGCTTGGCGATCAGGGCGGCGGGAATGCCGATCATGACGCCGACGATCACGATGTCCTTCCAGCTTGGCGGCAACTGGCGCGGATGCAGGTACCAGGCCACCATCATCGGCATGGTCAGCTTCATCAGCTCCGACGGCTGGAAACGCATGATGCCGAGATTGAGCCAGCGGTCCGCACCGCGGCCTTCGCCCAATACGGCGACCAACACCAGCAGCATCACGCTGCCAGCGTAGAGCCAGGGCGTCCAGTTGCGCAGCACCGAAGGCGGGATGCGCGACATCAGCAGGATGAAGGCACCGCCAAGCATGAAGCGCGCGGCTTGGCCGCCGACCAGGCCGAGATTGCTGTCGCCGGCGCTGTACAGCGTTACCAGTCCCACACTGCACAGCAGGAGCAAGGCGAACGCCAGCGGCAGGTCGATGCGCGGACGCGTCCACACGCGGCGCAGGAAACGATGGAAACGGAAGCGCAGGGTATCGATCATCATGGCGTGTCATCTCCCGCGCTGGAGCTGTCGGGGGCAGGCACGTCGCCCTGCGGCGTATCCTCCGGCGTCGGCGGCACTTGGGTCGATGACGATGAGGCCAAGGTGGATTCCTGCAGCGGCTGGTGCGGCGGTACGGCACCACCTTGCGCCGTCAGCCAGGCATCGAGAATCTTGCGTGCAATCGGGCCGGCGTCCTTGGCGCCCCACGCACCGGCCTCCAGCACCACGGCGACGGCGATGCGGGGATTCTCGGCCGGCGTAAAGGCTTCGAACCAGGCGCGATGGCGTGCGGCGAGATAAGCCGTGTTCTTGTCTTCGTTGTACGCATCGGTCTTGCGCGAGAAGCGCTCCGCGGTACCGCTCTTGCCGGCGATGCGGTACGGGAAGCCATCGCCCAGTTTCGTGCCGAAGCCGGTCGAGGTCGGATCGGTGCTGTAGATCACCAGCTGCATGCCCTCGTTCACCGCTTCCCAATCCTTCATGTTCTTGATCAGCGAGGGACCAGTGGGCGGATTGAGCAACGGCGACGGCTGCTTGCCCACGTCCGCCGCCGACATCACGACGCGCGGCGCATAAGGCACGCCACGGCCGGCAAACGTTGCCAAGGCATGCGCCAGCTGCATGGCCGTGACGGACCAGTAGCCCTGGCCGATACCGGTAATTACCGTCTCGCCCGGATACCAGTTTCGTTCCTTGGGCGAATGTTTGGCCTTCCATTCGCGCGACGGCAGGATGCCGGACACCTCACCGGGAAGATCCACGCCACTGGGATGCCCGAAGCCGTAGCTGCCCATGAACTCGCTGATGCGGTCGATGCCCAGGTCCAGCGCGAGTTTGTAGAAGTACGTGTTGACCGATGCGTAAATGGCTTTGTAGAGATTCGTCGTGCCGACGCCGCCACGCACGTCGTCGCGATAACCGCGCGACTGGCCCGGGATGTAGAACACGCCGGTGGAAAGCACCGAGTCCTGCGGCGTGCGAATGCCATATTCCAGGCCAGCCAGGCCCATGAACGGCTTCACCGTAGAACCGGGCGGATACGCCCCTCTAAGCGCACGGTTGAGCAACGGCTTGTCCGGTGAGGTCATCAGCGCCTTGTAATCCGCACTGCTGATGCCGTTGACGAACAGGTTGGGGTCGAACGTCGGCACGCTCACCATCGCCAGCACCTGGCCGTTGCGTGGATCGATCGCCACCGCCGCACCGGGGCGGCCTTCGAACGCGTCTTGTGCCGCCTTCTGGATGCGCGAATCGATGCTCAGGTAGAGGTTCTTGCCCGGCACTGGCGGATCGGTTTTCAGCACGCGCTGGATGCGCCCATCGGCATTCACTTCGTCCAGCTCGTAGCCGGGCGTGCCGTGCAGCATGTCCTCGTAGGAACGCTCCACGCCGGTGCGCCCGATGTGCGTGGTGCCTTTGTAGCGATCCGCGTCGAGATTCTGCAGGTCATCCGCGTCGATGCGGCTGACGTAACCCACGACATGCGAGAACAACGGGCCGAGCGGATATTGGCGCGTGAGATACGGCACCACGTCTACACCGGGAAAGCGCCAGCGGTTCACCGCAAAGCGGGCGATGTCGTCTTCGGACAGGCGCATCTTCAGCGGCACGCTGTCGAAACGGCGCGACTGCTTGAGCTGCTTGTGGAAGGCGTCCAGATCGTCCTGATCCAGCGGAATCACCTTGCCGAGCTCCGCCAGCATCTGGTTCATGCCGTGCACTTGTTCCGGCACGACCTCCAGCCGGAAGGCCGGCACGTTGTCAGCCAGCAACACGCCGTTGCGGTCGTAGATCAAACCGCGCGCGGGAGGAATGGCGCGCGGCTTCACGCTGTTGTTGACCGAGCGCAGGGCGAACTCGTCGTGGTGCAGCACCTGCAGGAACACGTAGCGCCCGACCAGCGCGAACAGGCCGAGCAGGATCAGCGCGAAACCGGCAAACGCACGGCGCCGGAACAGCTCGCCCTCGCCGCGCGTGTCCTTGTAGATGCGCAGGCGTTTTGCACCTGGCTTCATTGCAGCCTCAACCGCATCCGCAGGTCGTCAAGCAGCAGGAACAGGAAGGGCCACAGCACGGCACTGACAAATGGCGAGGCCCACCACAATGCCGGTGGCGTGGATTCGCCGGCAAACGCGCGCACGACCAGCAGCAAGAAACGGTCGTTGACCAGCAAGGCAAGTACCGCGAGCGTCTGCTGCCACATCGGGAAAAAGCGCAGCCGCGAGCGGAAACGCAAGGCGATGAACGCCAGCACGCACAAGCGCAAGGCCTGCTCGCCCAGCAGCACGCCGGTCAACAAATCCGAGCAGAGGCCGAAGATGAAAGCCAGGCCCAGCGTGACGCGCTGGTCGCCCGATTCCAGCGCCCAGTACAACAGCACCAGCGCCGGCCAATACGGCTTGAATGCCTCCAGCACGTGCGGCAGTGGCACCAGCATCAGCATCAATGCCATCACCAAGGTGCCGACGAACCACCAGAAGGAGAGTCGCTGGCGGCTCATGTCGATGGCGTCCCTGCGGCTGGCGGAAGCGCCTTGGCGGGTGACGCCGGCGCGGCCGGCAGCGCTGCGCGAGGCGATGCGCTGGTGGATGCCGGCGCCGGCGCGTCACTGGCGGGCGGACCGGCGGGGGTGACCGGCGGTGGCGGGCCGGCCGGCTCCGGCAGGTCATGCAGTACCAGCACTTCGTCGGCGCGGTCCAGGTCGGCGCTGGGTTGCGCATGCGCTTCCAGGAACATGCCGCTGGCAGACGGCCCGACGCTGGTGATCTCGCCGACCGGAAAGCCCTGCGGGAAACGCCCGCCCAGACCCGAGGTAAGCAACTTGTCGCCCGCCTGTACGTCAGCCGCCATGGGCACGTTGGGCAAGGTGAGCTGCTGGCCGTTGCGCGAGCCATATGCAATGGTGCGCAAACCGGTGCGCTGGATCATCACCGGCACGGCGTGGTCCGGATCGGTCACCAGCATTACCGTGGCGGAGTTCGGCAGCACGTCGATGACCTGCCCGACCACGCCGCGCGCATCGATCACCGGCTGGCCGGTCTTGATGCCATCGCGTGCCCCCAGGTTGATCACCAGGCGATGCCGGTACGCACCCATGTCCACGCCCACCACGCGCGCCATCTGCACATGCAGGTCCAGACTGTGCTGGGTATCGAGCAGTTCCTTCAGGCGCTGGTTCTGCTCGGCCACCGCGGCCATGCGATTGAGCTTGGCATTGGCCAGCAACAGGTCTTCACGCAGGCGCTGGTTCTGCTCGGTGAGCAGGCGGCGGTCGGCGAAGGCCACGCTCATGGCATGAAAGCCATCGGCCGGCAGGCTGGCCAGTCGATACACCGGCTCCACCACGATCGCCGTGGCATAGCGCAGGCGCCACAGCCAGCCGTTGCGATGATCGAGCACCATCAGCACCATCGCCAGGGCGAGATAGAAGATCAGCCGCAGGGTGCCGGCCGCGGTACCGGCGAACAGGGGCGAGGATTCCTCGCGGGCTAAGGGCATGCGGATACTCCGCAAAAATGCTCCCTCTCCCCTCCGGGGTGAGGGGGCAACCTTGCGAGACGCCTGCTACCGCTAATGCGTGCTTTTTCTAATGCGCTTCGAATCGACATTGACGCAAGCCTTGGCCCCTCACCCTACCCTCTCCCCGGAGGGGAGAGGGGGTAATGAGTCCTCGCAAGCGAGGACGGTTATTCAGGAGCGAAGAAGTCGCTGCCGTGCTGATCGATCAGCTCCAGCGCCTTGCCGCCACCGCGGGCCACGCAGGTGAGCGGATCGTCCGCCACCTGCACGTGCAGGCCGGTTTCCTCGGAGAGCAGGCGGTCCAGATCACGCAGCAGCGCGCCGCCGCCGGTGAGCACGATGCCGCGCTCGGCCACGTCTGAGCACAGTTCCGGTGGGGTTTGCTCCAGCGCTGCCTTGACCGCCGCCACGATGCCGGCGAGCGGCTCGTGCAAGGCTTCCAGGATTTCGTTGGAGTTGATCGTGAACATGCGCGGCACGCCTTCGGCCAGATTGCGGCCGGAGATCTCGATCTCCTTGACCTGGCTCTGCGGGAAGGCGCAGCCGATTTCCAGCTTGATACGCTCGGCGGTGGCTTCGCCGATCAGCGTGCCGTGGTTGCGGCGCACGTAGTTGATGATGGCCTCGTCGAAGCGATCGCCACCCACGCGCACGGACTGCGAGTAGACGATGCCGTTGAGCGAGATCACCGCCACCTCGGAGGTACCGCCACCGATGTCCAGCACCATCGAACCGCGCGCCTCATGCACCGGGATGCCAGCGCCGATCGCGGCGGCCATCGGCTCCTCGATCAGGAACACGTCACGGGCGCCGGCGCCTTCGGCCGATTCCTTGATGGCGCGGCGCTCCACCTGGGTGGAACCGCAGGGCACGCATACCAGCACGCGCGGACTGGGTCGCAAGAAGCGCGAACGGTGTACCTGGCGAATGAAGTGCTGCAGCATCGCCTCGGTCATGGTGAAGTCGGCGATGACGCCGTCCTTCATCGGGCGCACGGTGGCGATGTTGCCGGGCGTACGGCCAAGCATGCGCTTGGCTTCGCCACCGACGGCGGCGACCGTGCGGGGACCACCCGGACCGCGATCCTGGCGAATCGCCACGACGGAAGGTTCGTTCAGGACGATTCCCTGGCCGCGCACATAAATAAGCGTATTGGCCGTGCCAAGGTCGATGGAAACATCGTTGGAAAACATCCCGCGAAACTTCTTGAACATGGGTCCGCCGCGCATCGACTCTGGCTAAAAAGTAAGCGCGCCAGTCTAGTCAGCAAACCCCTGGTCCGCAAGGACATTGGCGTTAAGAAAGCGGTCTTTTTAAGGGCAATCGCGCAAGCGTCGGCGCTTTTGCCAAGCGACATGCTGCCCCTTCCCTGTTTCCCGTTCCCGGCTCAAACGCTACGATGATGCGTTTGCCAACTTAACCCGGACCTTCATCTGCCATGTCTGCCGTCATCTGCGGATCGCTTGCCTACGACACCATCATGGTGTTCCAGGACCAGTTCAAGAACCACATCCTGCCCGACAAGGTGCACATTTTGAACGTGTCGTTCCTGGTGCCGCAGATGCGCCGCGAATTCGGCGGCTGCGCGGGCAACATCGCCTACAACCTCAAGCTGCTGGGCGGCGATCCGCTGCCGGTGGCGGCCGTGGGCCAGGATTTTGCCCCCTACCGCGAGCACCTGGACCGTTGCGGCATCCGCATGGACTGCATCCGCGTGTTCGAAGACCAGTTCACGCCGCAGTGCTTCATCACCACCGACCTGGACAACAACCAGATCACCGCCTTCCATCCCGGCGCGATGTCCAGCGCGCATGCCAACCACGTGCGCAACATCCCGCATATCAGCTTCGGCATCGTCGCCCCTGACGGGCGCGACGCGATGCTGCAGCATGTGGATGAATTCGCCGCGCGCGGCGTGCCGTTCGTGTTCGACCCGGGCCAGGCCATGCCGCTGTTCAACGGCGAGGAATTCCGGGCGATGATCGAAAAATCGACCTACGTGATCGTCAACGACTACGAGTCCCAGTTGCTGCAGCAACGCACCGGCTGGAGTGCCGAGGACATCGCCTCGCGCGTGAAGGCCTATGTGGTGACGCTGGGCCCGCACGGCTCGGTGATCCACGCAGACGGCACCATCCACCAGATTCCGCCCGCACGCGAACGCCAGGTGACCGACCCCACCGGCTGCGGCGACGCTTATCGCGCCGGCCTGATCTTCGGCATCATGAAAGGCTGGGATTGGCCCACGATCGGCCGCGTGTCCTCGCTGATGGGCGCCTTGAAAGTGGAGCACCCCGGCACGCAGAACCAGTCCTTCACCTACGCCGAATTTGCCGCCGAGTTCGAGGAACAGTTCGGCTACGCACTGGGCTGAAGCCGGGAATGCTCGCCATGTCGATCCTTGCCAACATCGTGGTCGCGATCATCGCGCTGATGCACCTGTGGTTCCTGATCCTGGAAATGGTGCTGTGGGACAAGCCCACAGGCCGGCGTGCGTTCGGCACCACGCCCGAATACGCCGCGCAGACCAAGGTGCTGGCCGCCAACCAGGGCCTGTACAACGGATTTCTTGCGGCTGGCCTGGCATGGGGGTTGATCCTTGGCGGCACGGAAGGCACGCACGTGAAGTTGTTCTTCCTGGCCTGCGTGCTGGTCGCCGGCGTGTACGGTGGGCTGACGGCCACGCGCAAGGTGCTGTGGATCCAGGGGCTTCCCGCCGCCATCGGCCTCGCCCTGGTGCTGGCGGGCTGAACGTGGGCACGCACGATCGCCAAGCTGTCGGCCTGCGGTTCGATCCCGCACTGATGCAGCGTGCCCGCGAGCTGAGCTGGCAGGCCGTGCAAGGCATTCGCGCGCGCATGCGGCCCGGCGTCAGCGAGGACGAGGCGGGCGAGGAAGCTCGGCAAATGTTCGAGCAGCTGGGCATGGAGCGGCTATGGCATCCGGTGATCATCCGCATTGGTCCGAACACCGTCAGGACGTATCGCGAGCCCTCCCAGCCGGGCGTGCGCCTGGCTGAAAATGACAGCTACTTCATCGACCTCGGCCTGGTATTCGATGGGCACGAGGGCGACGTCGGCGATACTTTCGTGGTCGGCCATGCGCCCGAACGGGCCGCATGCGCGCAGGCTGCACGCGATTTGTTCCAGGATGTCGCCCAGAAATGGCGCGATGAAGGCTGGAGCGGCCAAAAGCTTTATAATCATGCGTCCGAGCGTGCCAAGGCGATGGGCTGGCGCTTCAACCATGCCATCAAAGGGCACCGGGTGAGCGACTTTCCGCACTCGGTGCACAAGGGCGGCGACCTGGGAGATCTCGACCACACCCCCGGCACGGGCTTGTGGATTCTTGAAATCCAGATTGCCCACCCGAGCGAACCGTTCGGCGCCTTTTACGAAGATTTACTCGCCGATCCTGCGCCATGAACGCGCCTGACCGGCAACCAGGCATACACATTTGAAACGCACGCTGCGGAGCCAAGGACGACCCGCCATCTGTGATTCTCCTCAGGAGGAGCGCACGCTTCTCTGATCAACAACTTCTGATCGACAAACGACTTCTACTACGGAACCAAGACTGTGGCCCGCCAGAAACCTCTCCACCTCTATCGCAACATCGGCATCATCGCGCACATCGACGCCGGCAAGACCACCACGACCGAGCGCATCCTGTACTACACGGGCAAGAAGCACCAGATCATCGACGTGCACGACACGAAGGATGGCAAGGGCTCCACCACCACCGACTACCTGGAACAGGAAAAGAAGCGCGGCATCACCATTCAGTCCGCTGCCGTGTCGACCGAGTGGAAGGGTCATCAGATCAACGTGATCGACACCCCAGGGCACGTGGACTTCACCATCGAAGTGAACCGCTCCCTGCGCGTGCTCGACGGCGCCGTGGTGGTGTTCGACGGCGTGGCCGGCGTGGAACCGCAGACCGAAACCAACTGGCGCCTGGCCGACCAGTACAACGTGCCGCGCATGTGCTACATCAACAAGATGGATCGCATCGGCGCGAACTTCAAACATGCCGTCGACGGCATCAAGAACCGCCTGGGCGCCAACATCGTGCTGTGCCAAGTGCCGCTGGGCAGCAGCGACGACTTCATCGGCATGGTCGACCTGATCGCCGGCGCGGGCTATATCTGGGACAGCAGCGACAAGGACAGCAAGTGGGAAACCGTCCCGCTCGACCAGATCGCCGATCATCCCAAGGTCAAGGCATTCACCACCACCGCCGACAAGGAATGGGTGTCCCAGCTCGCCGAACTGCGTGCGCATAGCATCGAAAGCGCGGTGGAAATGGACGACGACGCCATGCACGCCTACCTCGAAGGCGAGGAACCGACGCTGGAAACGCTGAAGAAGTGCATCCGCAAGGGCTGCGTGGCCGGCAAGCTGGTGCCGGTGTTCTGCGGATCGTCCTATCGCAACAAGGGCGTGCAGCAGATGCTCGACGGCGTGATCGACTACATGCCGTATCCAGGCGAGAACGGCGGCATCTCGATGGTGGACGAGGACGGCAACATCATCGGCGAACAGTCCGTCACCGACGACGCCCCGGTCCGCGCGCTGGCCTTCAAGGTGATCAACGACCAGTTCGGCACCCTCACCTTCACCCGCATCTACTCCGGCGTGATCAAGAAGGGCGACACGCTGCAAAACGTCACGCGCGGCAAGAAAGAGCGCATCGGCCGCATCGTGGAAGTGCAGGCCAACGCCACCAAGGAAATCGACGAAGTGCGCGCCGGCGACATCTGCGCGTTCGTGTCGCTGAAGGAAACCGAGACCGGCGACTCGCTCACCGATCCGCAGCATCCGGTGCTGCTGGAGCGCATGCGCTTCCCCGACCCGGTGATCAGCGTGGCG
>NZ_DAIOEU010000056.1:0-31192 GCF_036746095.1 Dyella sp. | reverse complement strand
GCAACTTCGAAAGCGGCAAGCTCAAGGTCAACGACAGCGACGGCAATCCGATCGAAATTGCGACCATCGTCGTGTGGCAGGTCGTGGATACCGGAGAGGCCGTGTTCTGCGTCGACAACTACGAAAACTTCGTCACCATCCAAAGCGAATCCGCGCTGCGCCAGATGGCGCAAAGCTATGCCTACGATGCGCATGAGGATGGCAAGCCGTCACTGCGCAGCCATGGCGACATCATCAACAATCATCTGCGTGACGAAATCCAGGCGCGCTTGGATCGCGCTGGCGTACGGGTCATGGAAGCACGCATCAGCCACCTCGCCTACGCGCAGGAAATCGCACAGGCCATGCTGCAGCGTCAACAGGCCAGCGCGATCGTGGCGGCGCGTACGCGCATCGTGCAAGGTGCGGTCGGGATCGTCGCCATGGCGTTGGAAAAATTGCGCAGCCAGGGCGTCGTCGATCTGGATGAAGAGCGCAAGGCCGCGATGGTCAGCAACCTGCTGGTCGTTCTATGCGGAGAACGCGGCACGCAACCGGTGATCAATACCGGCACGCTCTATCACTGACGCCTCATGCCGGTTGAAAAAAAAGCCTATCCGCTACGCATCAGTCCGGTCGTGCTGGAAGCGATGCAGCGCTGGGCCGACGACGAACTCAGAAGCGTGAATGCGCAAATCGAATACGTCTTGCGCCAGGCCTTGCACGCCAACGGCCGGTTAAAGCCCGGCAAGATAAAGCCGTTGGCGGACGACGAATCACGCTGAATCCGGTCGCGTCCGCAAGCTCATACCCAATGCAAGCCAGCCCACGATAAACGCCACACCGCCAAGGGGCGTCACGATGCCAACCCATCGCGGCGCCCCCAATGCCATGGCATACAAGCTTCCGCTAAACATCACGATGCCAAGCGCGAAAGCCCATGTGGCTATACGGCGCGCCTTGCTCGCCCGAACAAACGTCGCCGCGGCAAGCGCCAGGGCATGCCAGAAGTGATATTGCACCGCTGTATGCCAGAGTTCGCGCTGTGTTGCGTCCAGCACATCCTTGAGCGCGTGCGCACCGAAGGCGCCCAGCAATACGGCGCTTGCTCCGGCAAGGCCTACGAGCAGTCCATTGTGGGATTGGACAAGTTGTCGCATCGACAGGGTTTCCCATGGCATGGAAAGCGCTGAAACGGTGGCGCCTGGCGTATCCTGGGCAGGTTCCAGCGAAGGAATTCTTGCATGAAGCTCTTGCGTTTCGCCCGCTTGGCAGCCCTGCTCGTCATCAGCATGGTGTTCGCTGCATGCCAGTCGCAGCAAGCGGCGCCATGGCAGCTCACGGATATCTCCGGGCACATGCCGGATCTCGCCTTCCAGCTCACCAACGATCAGGGCAAGTCCGTCACGGCGGCGGATTTTCAGGGAAAAGTAACCCTGCTCTACTTTGGCTACACGCATTGCCCGGATGTCTGCCCACTGACGCTTGCGCATTTGCATGTCGTGATGCAGCGCCTGGGCAAACTGGCCGATGGCGCGCAGATTCTGTTCGTGAGCGTGGACCCGGCACGGGATACGCCCGAGGCGCTGCACGCGTACGTCACGGCATTCGATCCGCACGTGGTGGGCCTGACTGGTTCAGCCGCCGATATCGAAGCGCTCACCAAGCGCTACCGCGCAGCCTTCAGCCGCGAACCGGACAAGGCAGGCGGCAGCTATGACGTCAGCCACAGTTCGGGCATCTATATTTTTGACGCGCATGGCAAGGCTCGCCTGCTGGCCACACCCACGGATTCGCAAGACAAGCTGGTGCACGATCTGCATCTGCTGTTGAGTCCTGGGGACGCAACATGAAACGCCATGCATGGTTGATTGGATTCATGACATTGCTTGCGCCAAGCGTGCATGCGGCGCAAGCCGATCACATCAAGGCGAATCACGCATGGATTCGCCTGTTGCCGACCAATCTCCCGGCCGGTGCCTATGTGACGCTGGACAATCAAGGCTCATCCGCCGCCACGCTGGTTTCCGCACACAGCGCCGCGTACGGTTCGGTGATGCTGCATCAGAGCACGACCGATCCAGCTGGCAACAGCGACATGCACATGCTCGATCGCCTGGTCGTTCCGGCGCACGGGCAGGTATCGCTGGCGCCGGCCAGCTACCATCTGATGCTGCAACAGGCGGCGCGTCCGTTGAAACCGGGCGATACGGTCGAGATCACGCTCAGCTTCGCCGATGGCAGCCAGCTTGCCGTACCTTTCCTGGTTCGACCAGCCAACACGGCCGATTGAACACCATGCGTGTTTTCGCGATCTCTGACTTGCATCTGGACTATGCGGCCAATCGCGAATGGCTGCAGCAATTGCCAGTGCAGGAATACAACGATGACGTATTACTGCTTGCCGGTGACGTTTCCGATCGACTCACGCTGCTTGAAGATGCGTTCAGCGCACTGACCAAACGCTTTTCCGCCGTACTGTTCGTGCCAGGCAACCACGACCTGTGGATCAATCGCGAGCGTCTGCCCGATTCCTTCGCGAAGCTGGAAGCCCTACTCGCGGCAACGCGGGAACATGGCGTACACACGGATATTTACCGCAAAGATGAGCTCGCGATCGTGCCGTTGCTTGGCTGGTATGACTATTCCTTCGGCGCGGCAGACGACTACCTCAAGGCCGCCTGGGCCGACTATCGCAACTGCCAATGGCCTGGGCATGACGAAGCCAGCTTGACGCGGTTCTTTACGCAGCAAAACCCGTCGCTGTCATCGCTAGCATTGCAAAACGCGCGTCGGATTATCACGTTCTCCCACTTCCTGCCGCGCATCGACCTGATGCCGGAACGCATTCCTGACAAGCACAGGAAGATCTACCCGGTGCTGGGCACAACCGTCTTGGAGTCGCAGCTGCGCGGGCTTGGCTCAAGCCTCCACGTATATGGGCATAGCCATGTGAATCGCCAGGTGACGATCGATGGCGTCACCTATATCAACAATGCGTTCGGCTATCCCTCGGAAGCGCACTTTACCGCGCGCCGGCTCATGCAAGTGCGGTGAATCAGCTGTTTGCGCCGCCTGGCGCAATCTGTGATCGCGCCATGGTTCGTGCTTGCGCCTGTCGCCGAATGCGTCCACTGCGCGACAACCGCAGCCATTGCCGCATGGCCAGCAAGCCGCCAATGGTTTCAATGGTCGCCGCCGGCACCCAGATGATGATGCCGCCGATCAGCTGGCCGGTGAAGACGTTGAAGTCGAACGCGCGGCCGCAGATTTCAAAAATCGGATAAAGATCGGTCTTGGAAAAAGTGATGATCGCGCCAGCCAGGATCTGCGGTGTCATGGTGATGCCCGGCGACAGCACGCGCAGGCCGGGAAGCATGCGCCCCGGCGGGCGCGGCCGGTGATCGAGCACCAGCCACCAGTACACGAAACCGCTGACGATCATCGACCAGTTCATGAAGCGATACACGCGCCAGTCGAGCATGGCCAGGGTTTGCGCCGAAGGAATCAACCACACCAATATGAAGGCCACGAACAGGATGGTAGCGATGGCAGGATTGAGCAGTACGGCGCTGACCAATCGCCACGGCCAACTGCGCAGGGCCGGACGCAGCGCGCGGATGCGCCACGTCCATGGCAAGCCTGCGCGCAATACCGAACCTGGGTAAGACGCCACGATGATCAGCGGGGCCAGATGATGCAACAGCAACTGCTGGATGCGATGCATGAAGAACTCATGCTCGGCATAGAAATCGAAATAGGTCTGCAGGCTGAGATAGACCATCGCCATGCCAAGCCAGAAGGCCAGCTTGCGTCCCGTACTCACCCTCAGCCGGTGGGAACCGCGCCAATACAGCACGCAGGCGCACAGGAAGGTGGCGAGGAAGACCCAGGAGAATTCCCAGGGAGTGAGCCATTTGAGAAGGATGGCAGCCATCGCTTTTCTACATTATTCCTCGCAGCTTTTAGCTTGCCGCCAAAGCACCTTGCCCCTCTAGGGCCGTCATTCCCGCGAAAGCGGGAATCCATGTAGCTCCAATGCAAAGAGCAAAGATGGATTCCCGCTTTCGCGGGAATGACGGCCTGAGGAAATGCGCGCTTTCATGCATGCCACCTATCGAACCACCAGCGTATCCGCATTATGAGCGAGGCAGCCCTGCGGCATATCGCCGTCACCCGCCACGCTGGCGTCGATTCCGTCGTGTACGCCGCCAGCCGTACGCCAATCCCAGCAATGTAATCAATGCCGGCAGCAGCACGATATTGATCACCTTCAGCCGCGTGCCCAAGGCATCGATCTCCGCATTGAGCTGATGCTGCACGTCGCGCAGTTCCTTGCTGATCGCCAGCTGGCGCTGCAGGAATTGCTCGATTTCCTGCTTCTGCTCGGCGCTGGTCGAGGTATCGCGCGCGCCCTTGTTGGGCTGCAATTCCTCCAGGCGGCGCTTGGTATCGGCCAGCTCGCCTTGCAGCTCCCGTTCCTTTTGCAGGAATTTGCGATCCGCTGCGCTGCGCAGTGCCTGCACGCGTGTAAACGGGCGTTGCGAGGTGGAGCGGCCGCGGATGGACAGCAGCGCGGAGGAACCCGTCAGGTTGTCCACCATGTTGCTGATGAAATCGCCGTTGTTGGCGAAGGCGCTGAGCATCGGCTGGCCGAAATAGCTTTGCTGCGCTTCCACCCACAGGCGATCGGTCAGCAGATCGGTATCGGCGACCAGAATCACCTCGGCGTTCGCCGGCGACTTGGCGACGTGCCCCGGCCGCCTGGCGAATTCCGGAAACGCACTGGCAAAGGTACCGCGCAGACGCGCGGCGATCACATAGTTCTGGTTTTGCGGCTGATAGCCATCCAGCAGGGCGGATGGATTGGCGCTGGCCTCGATCACGCGCTGCGTGGGCACCACTTCCGCATCCGAACTGCTTTGCATCAGCGGAATCAACCGGCTACCCGTATTCGGCAGGAGATCAAAGTGTCCGGCGCTGGATACATTGATGCGTTGCAGGCTGGCAGTGATCACATCGTCGCGGTTCAACTCCGACGCCCCCAGCCCAAGCATGGCCGGATGCGCCAGATTGGTTCCGGCCAACTCGATCTGCAAGGCACGCCCACGATCGAGCACCACTTGATCCGGACTGAACGACACACCCCAATCGGCAAACAAGCGCGGCAGGTTGGAACTGTGGTTGTTGGTGGCGCTGGTCGGATCGTTCACCAGCGGCACGGGATCGGATTCCGAGAAGGGATCGACGAATACCACCAAGTGCCCACCGCGCAGCACGTATTGGTCCAGCGCGTACTGCACGCTGGTGGGTAAATCCTTGGGATGAATCAGCAACAGCACCTGGATGCCATGGTCGATCTGCTTGAGCTTGTCCGTGCCGATCATCTGCACGTCGAACTGCTGTTGCAGTTGCCGCACCACCGTCCAGGGCTGGGCGTTCTGCGCCGGATCACCCATGACCGGCAGGTCGGTAATGATGCCGACACGCGGGCGTTCCGGCTCGCTCAACTGGTACAGCAGCTTGGCGATGTCGTATTCGAGAAAGGTTTCGCGGTTGGGATCGAAAAATGGAATCGGCAGCGTTCGATCCATCGGCTTGCCTTGCTTCGCTTGCGGGTAATCGGCCCGATAATCGGCAGCGGCCTCGCTTGTGGGCGGTCGCGTGGTGCCAACCAGACCGAAGAAAATGCGTTCGCCATTGCTGCCGCCGCTGAGCGGTGTAAGGCCATTGCCCTCTGCGCTGGCCTCGTCATCCGAATAAGGCACGGGATCCACGATCTGCAGCCGGATACGGCCGTGCGAACGGGCCACGATTTCCTGCAGCATTTCCGCGACGCGCGCTTCGTAGCTGCGCCACTGCGGCAGGTCCTTCGTCGCGTGCTGCGAGAAATACAAGGTGAGCCATAGCGGACGCTTCACGCCGTCGACGATCTGCCGCGTTCCCGGCGACAGCGTATAAAGGCCATCCTGGGTCAGGTCGAAGCGTTCCGGCGCCAGCCAGCGGCTGGTGACGAGCGTGAGGCTGCAATAGGCCACGATCAGCGCGACCAGTCCGCTGATCAATACAGTACGTCGCCGCAAAGGGAGCCCGAACATGTCAATGACTCCGCTTCATGTCGAGCACCAGCACGCCAGCGGTCAGCCACGCCGCAATAGTGAGGATGAAATACAACAGATCGCGCACATCGAGCACACCGCGCGCGATGGCTTCGTAATGCCGAAGCATCGACAGGTGCGCCACGCCGTTTACCAGCTTGCGCGGCAGGCTGCCCTGGAAAAAATCCAGCACTTGCGACTGGCCTGCAAGTATCAGCAGCACGCACACGACGGCAGTCAGGATAAAAGCCACCACCTGGCTGCTGGTCACCGTGGACAGGCACGCGCCGATCGCCAGGAACGCGCCAGCCATCAGCCAGCTGCCGATGTAGCCGGCGACGATGATGCCGTTGTCCGGCGAGCCCAGGTAATTGACGGTGATCCAGACAGGAAACGTGAGCAGCAGGGCCAGGCCGATGAACAGCCATGCGGCAAGGAATTTGCCCAGCATCGCCTGCCATAGGTTGATCGGCAGCGTAAGCAGCAATTCCAGCGTGCCGGACTTTGCCTCTTCCGACCACAGACGCATCGACACGGCCGGCACCAGGATCAGGTAAAGCCATGAGTGCATCACGAAGAACGGTTGCAGATCGGCCACGCTACGATCGTAGAAATCGCCGACGTAGAACGTGAGGATGCCGGCGAGCACCAGGAAGATCACCAGGAACACGTACGCTACCGGCGTCACGAAATAGCTGCGCAGTTCGCGGCGCATGACTGCGGTGATGGGATTCATGGCGCGCCCCCCGTTTCATTGCCGAGGGTGATCTGGCGAAACACTTCGTCCAGGCGCCCACGTTCCAGCTGGATTTCGGAAATCTCCAGCCCTTGCTGGCGCAGCAAGGTTTCGACCGGTTCCAGGATCCGCTCGCCGGGCTTGGGAAAAACCGTGATGCGGCCGTCCAATGGATCCACTTCGATGCCTGCCACCTGCGGCAAGCGCCCCAGCATTTCCTGCGATACACCGCTGCCTGCCGCGCTGAAGGACACCGCACCGTGATAGCGCGAACGCGCTTCCAGTTCGGCGGGCGTGGCATCGGCGCGCAGCTGCCCGCCCGCAATGATCACCACGCGATTGCATAGCGCATGCACTTCTTCGAGCAGGTGCGTGGAAATCAGGATCGTGCGCTCGCGCGCCATCGTGTCGATCAGGCGGCGCACCGCATGCTTCTGGTTGGGATCGAGACCATCGGTGGGTTCGTCCAGCATCAGCACCGGCGGATCATGCAGGATCGCTTGCGCCAGGCCCACGCGGCGGCGCAAGCCCTTGGACAAGGTTTCCACGCTGACGTCCAGCGCTTCTTCCAACTGCAAGTGGCTGACCACTTCATCGAACCGACGCCGCCCCACATCGGAACGCAGCCCACGCATGCGCATGATGAACACCAGGAATTCGCGCACCGTCATTTCACCGTAGCTAGGTGCGCCCTCCGGGAGATAGCCGAGCGCACGCTTGGCTTTCATCGGCTCCTTGATCACGTCGTGGCCACAGACGCGCGCGGTGCCCGCGCTGGGCGAGAGGAAGCCGGCGATCATGCGCATCGCCGTGGTCTTGCCGGCGCCGTTAGGCCCTAGCAGGCCGAGCACCTGTCCCGGCTCGGCGTAGATGCTGAGCGCATCCACCGCCGTCAAATGGCCGTAGCGCTTGGTGAGCTTGTCGGTCTCGATCATGTTCGCTCGCGAAAGGAACCGCACCGCAATGTACCGCAAGCACGCAGCAAAGTTCGCCGAGGCGCACAAGGCGGTGTGACGACAATGAAAAAGCCCTCCACGAGGGAGGGCTCTTTGGATCGTGCGGCGAGTTGTTTACTTCGCCGCGCTGCTGGCCGGGGCCGGTGCGCTGCTGCTGGAAGCGGGCTGCGGATTGTTGCTCAACACGCCTGGCTGCTTCATGCCAGCCTGCTGTTCCGGCGTCTGCTGCGGTACGGCACCGCCCGTAACGCCCTGGAGGTCGGCCACCGGCAGATACACTTCGTACTGGGCGTAAGTGGTGATGTTGCCGGAGTTGTCCTTCACCTCGGGCTGCACTTCGATGTCGTAGCTGCTGTCGGTGATTTCGTTGAACTTCAAGCCATGTGTCTGCGCATAGGCTTCGAGCTGCTCGCGGGTGTTCTTCACACCGACGATGGTGCCGTTCCACTTCGCCATCAGCGCCGGCTTGCCGAAGGCCAGCATGGCGCGCACGTTGTTGTCGATCACCAGGCGGCCATTGCGATCCTTGTCGCCAGGATTCAGCGCGGGCGCATTGGCCGGGGTGGCGCTGGTGCTGGCGGAAGCCACCTGGCTTTCCAGCGACGGCGGGGTTTGCGGCGCCAGCTGGTAGCTCTGGCCGTTGACGTTGAGGTTGGCGTTGTCGATCGGCATCGCCACGTCGAACGAATAGGTCTGGTCGCCAAAGTTGGTGGTGTAGATGATGCGCGGACCGGTGATGTTCACGCCCAGCTTCTTCGCCGCTGCCTTGATTTCGTTCTCGGCGGCCGGCACGGCATCGTTCATGGCGTCGATCAGGCCACCCTTGAGGTTGATCTGGGTGGAGACCAGCAGCACCGGCGTTGCCTTGGGCTGCTCCATGTACGGAACCAGGTCGCTGTAGTCGACGTTCGGCACACTGGCCAACGCGTTCTGCAGGTTGTTCAAGCTGTACTGGATGAAGGCGTCGGGCTGGCCATGGATGTACAGGTTGGAGTAGCGGTCCATCAGGTTGAAGCCGTAGCTCACGTCATACGACCAGGTGACCTTGGTCAGCTTGCCGGTGTTGCCCTGGCGCAGCAGATCGAGCGTGAAGTGCTTGTCGCTGCCGCGCCAGGCGTTGTCCACGTTCCAGATGAGCTGTGCACTGTTGACGGTGCTGTCGATCTTGTTGAACGCCGGCGTGGCGTTGGCGATGGTCAGCTTGCCGTCGCCGACCTTTTGGTCCTGGCTGCTCCAGCTGATCTCCGAGCCCGGACCGAAGCTGCTGCCAGAAAGGGTGTACTGGGTTCTCGCATCGTATGCGCGCAGCACGCCGTAGTCGGGGAAAGTACGGAAGTTGGACACCATGTCGTAGACCTGGCGCAGGTCTTTGCTTACCACCAATGATCGTTCAACGTGGCCACTGCCAGGCATGATGATGCCCACCACGACGCCGACCACGACGACGATGATGAGGGCAACGATGAATTCCAGAACACGCGTCATTCCAGGTTTCTCCGAGACGTCTCTCTAGCTGCGATGGAAAGCGCAGGTCGGAACGGACCGCCTTCGGGTGGTCTTCCAACGAGGGAAACCGCATCAGGACGGGGGTCGGCCGGCGCCAGGATGCTCTGATCAATTCAGCGCGGGCGTCACCGGCCTTATCTGTTCGCAGGCCATAGGGCCGCTGGCGAGGCAGATTGGCTGTCTGTCGAGCCGGCGAACTGAAGGCATGCGGGCAGACAGGGTCGGTGATGCTTGCGTGGAATTGATCAGAGCATCCTTAAGCTGCCGATGGTACTTGCTCGCGCGAAGGAACGCTACGGGCCGACAAGGCCCGTAGCTGCGTTGCTACGCAGCATTTTCTGACGATCTGAAGTCATCGGCGGGATCAGACGATGCCCAGTTCCAATGCCTTGAGTACCGCGCGCGTTCGATCGCGCACGCCGAGCTTGGAAAGAATGTTGGAAACGTGGTTTTTCACCGTGCCTTCGGCCACTTTGAGCGAATTGGCGATTTCCTTGTTGCTATAGCCACCCGATAGCAGGCGCAGGATCTCCGTCTCGCGTTCGGTCAGTGGATCGGGCTGTTCCAGGCTGGTGAACTGGTTATGGATGCGGCCTACCCCGGCCAGCAGGCGCTGGGTGACCATCGGCGCGACCAGCGAACCACCATGCGCCACGGTGCGCACGGCTTCCACCAATTGCTCCAGCGAGACGTCTTTCAGCAAATAGCCCCGCGCGCCGGCCTTCAGCCCCTGCAGCACGAGCTGGTCGTCATCGAAGGTGGTGAGGATGATGGTGGGTGGCAACTCATTGCGCGCCGCCAGCGCCTGCAGCACTTCCAGGCCGCTCATGTTGGGCATGCGCAGGTCCAGCAGCACGACGTCGGGCTTGATGCGCGGAATATCCTGCACGGCCTGCACGCCGTCGGCGCACTCGGCCACCACGCGAATGTCCTCGGCCAGATCAAGCAGTGAGCGCACACCCTGGCGCACCAGGTTCTGGTCGTCGACAAGACAAACGGAAATCATTGCGGATCCTCGCAGCAGAAACGACTTGCTAGAGCCTGTTTACGATCCATGCGTAGCCCGCGTTGGGCCAGCAGTTCTCGGTGCGGACTGCGCAGGGATCGTAAACAGGCTCTACGTCTTATGAAATTCTGGCAAGTCATCAAGTAAGGCTCAATGCAGGGGGCTCGAACCGGGACGGTGTGTGGGCCAGCACCGAAGGTTCCCCTAGTGGAAGACGGATGCTGAGCGCAAAACCCTGCCCTACCCCGCTCTCCATGATGACGTTGCCGCCAAATTCGGCCAGGCGCTCGCGCATGCCCGAGAGCCCGTTGCCCGGCGTGATGCCGCTGGCGCCGCGGCCATCGTCGCGCGCGCACAGGCTGAGCAGGGTCTCGTCTTCATAGGTAAAGGCGAGCCACAAGTTCCGGGCACCGGCATGGCGAGCCGTGTTGGTGATGATCTCCTGCACGCAGCGCAGCAGCACCTGCGCGCGGCGCGGGTCTTCCACGCTGAAGCGCGGCGGGATGGTCAGGTGCACGTGCAGGCTGGGCACGCCGTCGATCAGGCTTTGCAGGGCCTGGGTCAGGTCGATCGCATCGTCCTGGCGCAATTCGCTCACCGCTTCGCGCACGTCGGCCAGCAGCAAGCGCGCCGTGCTTTGCGCCTTGCGCACGTGCACGGATGCCGATTCGTTGCTGAGATGGCTGGCCACTTCCAGATTGAGGCTGAGTGCCGTCAGGTGATGGCCGATCACGTCGTGCAGCTCGCGCGCGATGCGCATGCGCTCGGCGATGCGGGTGGATTCGGCCAGCAGTGCGCGAGTAGAGCGCAATTCGGAGTTAAGCCGCCGCTGTGCCTCGCGTTCCTCCGCCAGTTGGACTGCCACCAGCGAAGCCACAAAACCAATTACGGCAAAAGCCGTATAGATGCATGCCTGTAGCGTGCCGAGCAAAATGCTGTGCTTGAGCTCGGCGAACGTCGAAAACACGGCCGCCATGCTAATCAGCTGCAGCACTATCCAGGCCACGCCCGCCCAGAACGGCACCAGCCAAGGCAGAACTACTGCCACCACCACCAACAGCGCCGCAGATAAACCACTATGGCTATACCACCCCACCATCACCGCGGTGGCGGTAAGCAACAGCAGGCCAATCAGCCGTGCCCAGACGTGGGTGCGGGCACCAAGGTTGTTGGTGATCACCAGGTACAAGACGCCGAACAGCAGATAAGAGAGGGTCCACAGCAGCAGCGAGAAATTGGGCCGCTGCAGAAAATCCAGCCGCTCTGTCGCCCAGCTGGTGAACAGCGGCGTGCCGTCACACAAATAGGCGACGAGCCCCGTGATACGCAAAAGCCGTATGTGATTGAAGTTGGACATGCCCATGCGCCCATCATAGGCCTGCGCGGGGGCGGGGTGTCATGCGCGGGAAGTCACGTGTGGGCGGTGTAAACAGGGCTTCGGAAAATGGGACAGAACGGGCATGGAGGTCATCGAGCGCCCCCCTTCGCGATGCCCGGTTCCTTGTTTTTACAAACCTTTTACATGCCGCAATACGGGATGTGCCGTCCGAAGTCGCATGCCATAATGCCGGGGAGCTGGGCCGTCAGTCGGTCTGACTAGCCACCACACTACTGCGGAGCAACGAATGGCCCTTGCCATCCGCGACGTGCGCGAGCACGACCTGGATGCCGTCCTGGCACTCAACAACACTGCCGGTCGCTCCATCCTCGCCCTGGACGCCGAACGGTTGCGCTACTTCTACGAACACGCCGATTACTTCCGCGTGGCCGAAATCGACGGTCATCTCGCCGGCTTTCTGATTGCCCTGCGCAACGGGCGCGATTACGTCAGCCCCAATTACCTGTGGTTCGGCGAGCACTACCCGTCGTTCGTCTACATCGACCGCATCGTGATCGCCAATGCGTACCGCCGCCATGGCCTGGGCCGCATTTTCTATTGCGACGTGAACAGCTATGCCGAAGTGCGCGTACCTCTGCTGACCTGCGAAGTATTCCTGGAACCGGCCGACGACGTGGTCGTGGTGTTCCATGGCACCTACGGCTTCCAGGAAGTCGGCCAGCAGCGCATGGGCGAACGCGGTCCGCAGGTGAGCCTGCTCGCCAAGGATCTGCCCAGTTACACCTACGTGCGTGACACCTACCTGGAACACGACGGCCTGCCCGACCTTTCCTGGCTGGCGGGTCGCGACCTCCCGTTGGCCAACCAAGACTCCCACACGCGCCGCCTCGTCGGAGAGCGGCGTTCATGAATGTGAGCCTGCCCCCATACTCCCAATACCCCGCATTGTTTCTGTGCGGTCGCCAGGTGACAGCGCGTGACCGGCCGTCAAGTCAAGCCGCGCGCTGCCACCTGACGGCCGCACAGGAACAAACCTTCGGGCCGGATCTGTTTGCCCACATGCCTGCGTCATCACCCCGTTACGTATCGACATACGCTCCCTCGTTCCTCCTTGGCCTGCGGGCAAACAGATTCCGGCGTGGGGCAGTGGGAATATGAGGGCAGGCTCAATAATGGAAACCTCTGACGCCTGCGATCTGCGTTTCGGGCAGGTCGGCATTGCCTGTGTGCGTATCCGGCGGCCTGATGCCGCAGCCCTGTGCGAGGAATTGGAGCGCCGTGTTCGCTCCGCGCCGCAGCTGTTTTCGCGCGCGGCAGTGGTGTTGGATCTAAGCCATCTGCTCAACCTGCCGGACGACGGCATCGTCGACGCCCTGCTCGAAGCGGTACGCAGCGCCGGCATGTTGCCGGTCGGCCTTGCCTATGGCACCAGCGCCACCGAAGCGCTGGCGCAACGCATGGGCCTGCCGTTGATCGCCAAGTTTCGCGCCGCGTATGAGCCGGCCGACGGCGGCAGCATTGCACCGCCCACCCCGTCCGCCGCAGCGCCCGCACCGGCACCGGCACCGGCACCCATACGCGAGCCCGTGCTCGCCGAACCCGCTGGCTCGGTGGGTGCGCAGCGCCACGACGGCACGATCCGTTCCGGGCAACAGGTGTATGCGCGCGACCGCGACTTGATCGTGGTCGGCACCGTCGCCAATGCCGCCGAAGTGATCGCCGACGGCAGCATCCATGTTTACGGCAGCCTGAAGGGCCGTGCCATGGCCGGTGCGCAAGGCGATACGAAAGCGCGTATTTTCATCTCGGATTTCCGCGCGGAGCTGGTCGCCATCGCCGGCCATTACCGCGTGTTCGAGCAGATACCCAAAGACCTGGAAGGCCAATCCGTGCAATGCTGGCTCGATGGCGAAAAACTGCTGATTGCACCGCTGAAGTAACCGGTGCCCTGATTCATTCAGAGCACAACTTATTAGAAGAACATATTTTCCGGAGATGAGCCTTGAGTGCTGAGATTATCGTTGTGACGTCCGGCAAGGGCGGCGTGGGCAAGACCACCACCAGCGCGTCGCTTGCCACGGGCCTGGCGATGAGCGGCAAAAAAGTGGCCGTGATCGACTTCGACGTCGGCCTGCGCAACCTGGACCTGATCATGGGCTGCGAGCGTCGCGTGGTGTATGACTTCGTCAATGTGATCCAGGGCGAGGCCACCATCAAGCAGTCGCTGATCAAGGACAAGCGCCACGACAACCTCTACGTGCTCGCCGCCAGCCAGACGCGCGACAAAGACGCGCTCACGCAGGAAGGCGTGGAGAAAGTGCTCGACGAGCTGGGCAAGGAGGGTTTCGACTACGTCATCTGCGATTCGCCCGCCGGCATCGAGAAAGGCGCGCACCTGGCGATGTACTTCGCCGATCACGCGATGGTGGTGGTCAATCCGGAGGTCTCGTCGGTACGCGACTCCGATCGCATCCTCGGCCTGCTCGCCAGCAAGACCCGCCGCGCCGAACGCGGCGACGGCACCGTCACCCAGCACCTGCTATTGACGCGCTACAACCCCGCGCGCGTCGAACAGGGTGAAATGCTTAGCGTGAAAGACGTGGAAGAAATCCTCGGCATCAGCGTGATCGGCGTGATCCCCGAATCGGAAAACGTGCTGGCCGCGTCCAACTCCGGCGTGCCGGTGATCCTCGACGAAAATTCCAACGCTGGCCATGCCTATCGCGACACCGTCGCCCGCCTGCTCGGCGAAACCCGCCCGATGCGCTTTCTCGATGCACCCAAGAAGGGCTTCTTCCAGCGCGTGTTCGGAGGTTGAACGCCATGGGCATTCTCGATTTTCTAAAGCGCAAGCCCGAACCGACCGCCGTCGTGGCGAAGGAACGCCTGCGCATCATCGTGGCGCAGGAGCGCTCCACACGCGGCGCACCGGATTATCTGCCGCTGTTGCGCAACGAACTGCTCGAAGTCATCAAGAAGTACGTCAACGTGGACCTGGATGCGATCAACATCAATGTCGAGCGCGACAGCGGGCATGAGGTGCTGGAGCTGTCGGTAGCCTTGCCGGATGGCAAGCCGGCAGGAAACCCGGCGACCTAAGCGCTACCACTCACGCGATCTGTTCCCCCCTGCATGCCAGGGAGGGAACCGGTTCGGGCCACTTCATGCCAACGTCCATCCTCCGCCTCGCGGACATCGACCGTACCGCCGTCGAATCCCTGCTCGCCCGCCACGGCCTGAGCCTCACACTCGTCGCCGATGGCGAAGCGATCCCCGGCAGTTTCTGGGGCGACGACGAAGCCGGCATCATCGGCCACACCGTTTACGCACGCGGTGACACCCCGGTGCACTCGGTGCTGCACGAGGCCGGCCACCTGATCGTGCTGCCACCACAGCGCCGTGGCGGAGTGCACACCGATGCGACCGATTCGATCGAGGAAGAAGACGCCGCCTGCTATCTGCAGATCGTGCTGGGCGATGTGCTTCCTGGCGTGGGGCGCGAACGCCTCATGGCCGACATGGATGCCTGGGGCTATACCTTCCGGCTCGGCTCGGCCTGCGCCTGGTTCGAGCACGATGCGGAAAATGCCAAAACCTGGCTGATCGAGCGCGGGCTCCTTAACCCAGCCGGCGAACCGGTATAGTGCGCGACGCCTGATTGCGACGAAGCCCTACCGTGCTGAAGAACACGCGCTACTACGATCCGATCAATGATTTTCGCCGCCGCGTCGCGCGCCGGTTGATGCGCATGGTGTTCGGCAGCCACGGGCAGCCAACCTCCGAACCGCTGCCGGCGCAGGGCATTTATCGCATCCTCGTCTGCCATGTAAGCCACAGCTTGGGCAACACCCTGCTGTTGACGCCACTGCTGTCGGAATTGGAGAAGGTCTATCCCGCGGCGGAAATCGACATTCTCACGCGCAGCCCGATCGCCGGGACGGCCTACGGCCATTTCTTCAACGTGCAGCACATCTTCCGGCTGCCAGCGCATGGCGTAGGCCATCCGCTTGAGTTCTTCGGCACGCTGCGGCGCATGCGCAAGATCCGCTACGACCTGGCGATCGATGCCGACCCCTTATCGCAAACCGGCCGCCTGCTGACGCTGCTGTCGAACTCCACGCACACGCTCGGTTTCAGCAGCCCGAAGAAACACGGCGAAATCACGCATGCCGTGCCGCTGCCGGAAAACCTGCAAAGCAAGGGGCAACGTCCGGTCTATCTTCTGCGTCATGCCATGGGGCGCGACGTGGCGGCCGACTATCCGGTGCCGGACATTCGCCTGAGTGCCGGCGAGCGTGCGCAAGGCAAAGCGGCGCTGATGCGCTCGCTCGCCGCCGGCGGCATCACCGAAACCGGACACGGCATCATCGGCATCTTCGGCAATGCTACCGGCGACAAGCTGCTGGGCGATGCGTGGTGGATGCGCTTCATGCAAGCGCTTGAGGCGGCGCATCCCCAGCATCGCATCGTGGAAATCCTGCCGCACTCGGGCGAATCGATGCTGGGTTCGCGCTATCCGGCTTATTACTCCACGGATCTGCGCAAACTCGCCTGCGTGCTATCCGGTTTGGACGTCTATATCAGCGCCGACTGCGGCGTGATGCATCTGGCCTGCGCGTCGAACGTGCCGACCATGGGCATCTTCACCGTCACCAATGCTGCCGAGTGGGGGCCGTATGGACCGAACCGGCATGTGATCCCCGCCGCGGGCAGGCAGCCCGAAGAGGTGGCACGCACCATCGCCGCCATGCCCGAGCTGAATCCGTAGACCGGGATGAAATCGCGTTTTTTACAACCCATGATGCGGAGATGGCATCCCGGCCTACACAGCGACATGTGCTTGGGCTAGCATGCCCAGCATGAGCATGAGGGAGATGGCATGCCTCCCGTTCCATGGGGATATTTCCTCCGGAACGAACCACCGCAAGGTTGATGATGCCTGCACCACCGGCTTCCGGCGGCGCAGGCGTGCCTGTGTTGCCGTACCTCTACCCATGGGAGACGACACAGTATGAGTTGGAGTGGTTTTCTTGCCGTCGGCATCGGCGGCGCCCTCGGATGTTGGATCCGCTGGATGCTTGGCGTCCTGTTCAACCCGATCTTCCCCACCTTGCCCCTGGGCACCTTGGCGGCCAATCTCAGCGGCGGCCTGATCATGGGCTGCATGCTGGGTATCATCGAACATTTCCAGGCGCTGCCACCGGAAGTGCGCCTGTTCGTGATGACCGGCTTTCTCGGCGGCCTCACCACCTTCTCCACCTTTTCGGCCGAAGCGGACACCTTGCTGCTACGCGGGCAGATGCTATGGTTCGGCGTGCATGTCGCGGTGCATCTGATTGGCAGCCTGAGCATGACGATGCTGGGCATTTTCCTGACGCGCAGCCTGTTGCGCCATTGATACGGAGTCGGCAACGTCATGAGCATCGATGTCTCATTTCGTAATACCCCGGCCAACGGCATCTTCCTGCGCTTTTACACGCACGTGCACGCCAGGCACGATGGCCTGTTGATGTCCGAATGGCTGCTGGAACTGGCCAAGCGCAACAAACTCGGCGGCGGCTCGGTGTTCCGCGCCACGGCAGGCTTCGGCCGGCATGGCGTGCTGCACCACGAAGCCTTCTTCGAACTCGCCGACGACTTGCCGCTGAAAGTGGAATTCCTGCTCGGTGAAGCCAATGCGCAGACGTTGTTGCGGCTGGTGCGGGAAGCCGGTGTTGATCTGGTGTATGCGTGGTCGCCGGTACATTTCGGCATCCTTGGCGAGGACCCAGAGGCATGAGTCAAGATTCATTGCGCCAACGCGCCGCCGAATTGCTCGAACTGGCCGGTGTGCAGATCAACGGCCCTGCTCCCACCGATTTACGCGTCCACGACGAACAACTGTATGCACGCGTTTTCGCCCACGGCTCGCTGGGCCTGGGTGAGGCCTACATGGATGGCTGGTGGGATGCGGACGATCTTCCCGGCCTGTTCACCATGATTCTGCGCAGCCATCTGGATGAACACCTCAAGACACTTGATACGCTGATCGCGCATCTGAAGGCACGCTTCATCAACATGCAGCGTGGGCAGCATGCATTCGAGATCGGCAAGGCGCATTACGACCGCGGCAATGACTTGTTCAAGGCCATGCTTGGCAAGTACATGGTGTACTCCTGCGGTTATTGGGCCAACGCCAACAACCTGGACGACGCGCAGGAGGCCAAGCTCGACCTGATCTGCCGCAAGCTGCAACTGAAGCCCGGCATGCGCGTGCTCGACATCGGCTGCGGCTGGGGCGAAGCGCTGAAATTTGCAGCGGAACGCTACGGCGTGGAAGGCGTCGGCATTACCGTTTCCAACGAGCAGGCCGAGCTTGCGCGCGAGTTATGCCAAGGCTTGCCGATCGAAATCCGCTTGCAGGATTACCGCGACGTCGACGAGCCGTTTGACGCGATCATGTCGATCGGCATGTTCGAGCATGTGGGCGGCAAGAATTATCGCGAATACTTCGAAGTCTCACGCCGCTGCCTGAAGGACGACGGCCTGTTCCTTCTGCATTGCATCGGCACCAACCAGGAGCCGGGGCGGCCCGACCCGTGGATCGAGAAATACATTTTCCCCAATTCCATGATCCCTGCCGCCAGCCAGGTGGCAGCGACGCTGGAAGGTTTGTTCGTGGTGGAAGACTGGCACAACTTCGGTGCGGACTACGATCGTACGTTGACAGCCTGGCGCGCGAATTTCGACGCGGCATGGCCTACGCTTTCCAGCCGCTACGACGAGCGCTTCCGCCGCATGTGGCGTTTCTATTTATCCGTATCGACCGCCGTGTTCCGCAGCCGGCGCGACCAGCTGTGGCAACTTACCTTGAGCCCGTACGGCGTGCCCGGCGGTTACCGCGTTCCGCGCTGAGCCTGTATATGACCTCTTATCGACGCTTGTTCGTGCTGTTCTCATTGCTGTTTCTGCTGTGCGGCAATGCCGTCGCACACCCTGCGCTATGGCAGGCTAAAATGGGCGACAGCACGGCCTATCTGTTCGGTACCGTGCATTTGCTGCCGAACGATACGGACTGGCATTTCCCCACGCTGGACCAAGCCCTTTCGAAAAGCCAGGCGCTGTATATCGAGTTGACCGATGATGACCAGGGCACCATGACCGCCCTGGTGCTGCACTATGGCATGGACACCGAGCATCCGCTTTCTTCGCTGCTCAACGAAAGCGACAACGCTGCCTTGGCGAAAGCCGCGCAGCTGGCTGGATTGCCCGGCGGCACCACCGCGCTGGAACCGATGCGGCCCTGGCTGGCTGCCTTGACGCTGACAGTCGCCCCTTTGATGAAAGCCGGGCTTGATCCTGCCGCCGGCGTGGACAAGCAATTGCAGGCGCAGATGACGCGTGCCGGCAAACCGGTGCACGGCCTGGAAACGGCAGAGCAGCAGATTCGTTTTCTCGCCGATCTGCCGGATTCGCTGCAGATCGCTTTTCTGCGCGACACCTTGCGCGATGTCGAAAAGGACAAAGAGGAACTGCTTTCCTTGGTCGATGCCTGGAAAAGCGGCAATGTCGCGGCCATCGCCAAACTCGAAAATGACGAATTGAAAACGCAGGAGCCCCCGCTCTATCAGAAGCTGCTGGTGCAACGGAATCAGAACTGGGCAGCCAGGATCAAGGATTTGCTAAGACAGCCCGGCACCACCGTATTCGTGGCCGTGGGTGCGGCGCATCTGGCCGGCCCCGATAGCGTGCAGGCGCAGTTAGCGAAGATCGGTGTTACCGCGCAGCAGGATTGAGTTACTTCAAACTCTCACCTCCGTCATTCCAGCAAAAGCGCACTGCTGTCCGGCATGTGTTTTGCGAATCCATGGCGACACGATGGATCACAAGCATTTAGCGTCGCCTGTCGATGCCGCGACTCGAAAAGCGCCAGAAGCTCCATCGCCGTCATTCCCGCGAAAGCGGGAATCCATTTTGCTCTGATGCATCCCTAAAATGGATTCCCGCTTTCGCGGGAATGACGGCCGTATGGACTGCCTGCGAAGCAGCGCAAAATACGTGCCGGACAGCAGTGCGCTTTCGCTGGAATGACGGCCCTGGAGCAGGGGTGTACTGGAGGGCAACCCATACCTCAAAACGACGCCGTGATCGCCTTCGGCTGCAAGGGGAACCGCGGCATGTGGATGGTATAGGAATCCATCTTGCCCAGATCCTTGTATTCCGCCGTCAGCATCGTCCCGTTGTAGCCGACGTCGATGCGATACACGTGCCCCGCTTCGACGTTGTCTATCGTGACTTGCTGGCGATTGAGCAGCTTCGAATTGGACAGCGTGAGCTTGATCACTTGCTTGCCGGGCAACACGCGCACCCAGGGTGTCTTGCCGCCGTTGAATTTCTCCCAGGTAGCGACCTGGTTCACGCCGGTGATGCCACAGATGTACTGCGAGGGTTGGCCACATACCACCAGGGCGGTATCCGCTTTGGCGTGATCCTTGTCCTTGTACCCCAGCAACGGACGCCGGCCCGCGAAATGCGCGCAGGCAGCCATGAGCGCGCAGGCCATGACCACGGCGGCGGTGCGTAGATAGTGCATGACTCACCCGGAGCGAATGGATCGGGGCATTCTAGCCCAAGCGCCTCGGCATCTGGCACCATCTCAGGGTTGTAGTAGGCCGCCATCCCGGCGTTGCCCCTGGCAGTTATCTTCATGACCCTGCAAGCCAATTACGAACAGATCCCGCTCAAGGAATACGCCGAGCGGGCCTATCTCGATTACTCCATGTACGTGGTGCTGGACCGCGCCCTGCCCTACGTCGGCGACGGCCTCAAGCCCGTGCAGCGGCGCATCATCTATGCGATGAGCGAGCTGGGCCTGGCCGCCAGCGCCAAGCCGAAGAAATCCGCGCGTACCGTCGGCGACGTGATCGGCAAGTTCCATCCACACGGCGACAGCGCCTGCTACGAGGCGATGGTGCTGATGGCGCAGCCGTTCTCGTACCGTTATCCGCTGATCGACGGCCAGGGCAATTTCGGTTCGCCCGACGATCCGAAAAGTTTCGCAGCGATGCGCTACACCGAGTCCAAGCTCAATCCGCTGGCCGAAGTGCTGCTGGCGGAACTCGGCCAGGGCACGGTGGATTGGGTGCCGAACTTCGACGGCACGCTGGAAGAACCGAGCTGGCTGCCCGCGCGCCTGCCGCACGTGCTGTTGAACGGCTCGATGGGCATCGCCGTGGGCATGGCCACGGATATTCCGCCGCACAACCTGCGCGAGATCGCCGGTGCGTGCATTCGCCTGCTGGACGATCCGGATGCCACCGTCGCCGACTTGTGCGAACACGTGCGTGGCCCGGACTACCCGACCAAGGCGGAAATCATCACGCCGCGCAACGAGCTGATGCAGATGTACCAGACCGGTACCGGCTCGATTCGCGCACGCGCCGTATACACGCAGGAAGACGGCAACATCGTGATCACCGCGCTGCCGCACCAGGTCAGCCCATCGAAAATCCTTGAGCAGATCGCCGCGCAGATGCGCGCAAAAAAACTGCCGATGATCGAAGACCTGCGCGACGAATCCGATCACGAAGATCCGATCCGACTGGTGATCGTGCCGCGCTCCAACCGGGTGGACGTGGACGAGGTGATGCAGCACCTGTTCGCCACCACCGACCTGGAAAAGAGCTTCCGCGTCAATCTCAACATGATCGGCCTGGATGGCCGGCCGCAGGTGAAGGATCTCAAGCGCATCCTTTCCGAGTGGCTGACTTTCCGCATCGACACGGTCACGCGCCGGCTCAATCATCGGCTGGCCAAGGTCGAACGCCGCCTGCACTTGTTGGAAGGCTTGCGCATTGCCTATCTCAACCTGGATGAAGTGATCCGCATCGTCCGCAGCGAGGACGAACCCAAGCCGGTACTGATGGCGCGCTTCAAGCTCAGCGAGGAGCAGGCCGACTATATTCTCGAAACCCGGTTGCGCCAGCTGGCGCGCCTGGAAGAAATGAAAATCAATGCCGAGCGCGACCAGCTCGAGGAAGAACGCGCAAAGATCAACGTGCTGCTGAAATCGCCGGCCAAACTCAAGGGCCTGATCAAGGAAGAATTGCGCGCCGACGCGGCCAAGTACGGCGACGATCGCCGCTCGCCGCTGATCGAACGCGAAGCCGCTCAGGCGCTGGACGAAAGCGCACTGGTCGCGAGCGAACCGGTCACCGTGGTGTTGAGCCAGAAGGGTTGGATTCGCGCGGCCAAGGGCCATGACGTCGACGGAGAAGGCTTGTCGTATCGCGAAGGCGACAGCCTGCTCGCCGCGGTGAAAGCGCGTACCACGCAGCAAATTGCGGTGATCGATTCCACCGGCCGCAGCTATTCCACGCCGGCGCATACCTTGCCTTCCGCACGCGGCAACGGCGAGCCGCTCACCGGCCGCTTCACGCCGCCGGGCGGCGCGCGTTTCGATGCCGTCGCCGCCGGCGACAACGACACGCGCCTGATCCTTGCCACCGACTTCGGCTATGGCTTCGTCACCCGCTTCGAAGCGCTTACCGGGCGCAACAAGGCCGGCAAGCAGATCATCACGCTGGGCGACGGCGCACGCGTGCTGGCACCGCAAGTGAGCGCCGATCCGGCGCGCGACCGCATCGTCGTCGCCACCACCGATGGCCATTTGCTGATGTTCTCGGTGGCCGAACTGCCCGAACTCGACAAGGGCAAGGGCAACAAGCTGATCGAGATCCCAAAGGCCAAGCTCAGCAGCGGCGATGAACGCGTGGCCGGCATTGCCGTGGTCACTGAAGGCAAGGGCGAAATCACGCTGTATGCCGGCCAGCGCAAGCTCACCCTGCGCTGGGCAGACCTGGTGGAGTACGGCGGCAATCGCGCCACGCGCGGCAATGTGCTGCCGCGTGGCTTGCGACGAGTGGAGCGGATCGAGACAAGCGGTTAGCCGCGGGTGATCTCATGGAGATCGCTCCAACCGATCTCCATGAAGATTTCACACTTGAACGGAACTCATTGCGCCCGCAAGTCGTCTGACAGTCACGTGCACGATCGGGAACGGTTGTGCGTTATGTGCGTGACGAACTTCGGAGCATCTCCATGAAACGCCGTGCCATCGCCGCCCTGGTCGCCCTTCTCCTGACAGCCGCTGCATGGGCGCAGACCGGCAACCCGCCGCTGAACCTGAAGCTGCCCGCTGGCGGCTATCAGAGCTACCCGGCATCAGGCTCCACCGCGGCACAACCGGCCTCGTCCAGCTCTGCCGCCGGCAAAAGCGGCGTCACGGTCAACGGCCACCCGGCCGCCGCCAGCCCGGCGCCCGGCGTTTATTACGGTGACACCAGCGGCGTGCGCGGCAACCGCGAGGCAGCCGTGCCGGTCTGCGACGACTCCACCTACACCAAGCCGCAGGTGCATGGCGATCTCGGCATGGGCGTGGTCAGCGGTAGCCATATCGGCACCGGCACCTATCAATCGGGCGCGGTCAGCGTGGTGAAGAACACCGGCAGTTGCGACCACCCCACCGGCTCGGTCGGCATTTCCATCGGCGTGAGCCGGCTTGGCGGTCTAAACGGGCACTAACAGGGTTCGATGACCCATCTGTGAAAGCAGGTGGAAAGCCGCTCCCCACACACTGCAAGGCCATTTCGCCCTTCGCCTGCAGTCGAGCCCCCGAGTGATTCAAAACGTCGAATTCCGCTTCGAAGGTGGCCGTTGTGGCGTGCTTCTCATCCATGGCCTTACCGGCACGCCCACCGAGATGCGCCTGGTCGGCAAGGGCCTGAACCGCGCCGGCTTCAGCGTCTACGGCATGCAATTGGCCGGTCACTGCGGCAATGTGCAGGATCTGCTCGCCACCGGCTGGAAGGACTGGTACGCCAGCGTGGAAGCAGCGGCCGAAACGTTCCGGCACGAAGTGGATCATCTGTTCGTGGCGGGCCTGTCCATGGGCGCGATCCTTGCGCTCAAGCTCGCCGCAGAGCGCCCGGCGTGGGTGCGCGGCGTGGGCGTGTACGGCGCCACCTTCCGCTACGACGGCTGGGCGATTCCGTGGTACGGCCGGCTCTCCTTCATGCTGCCGTTGCTGCATCGCTTGGGCATCGGCAAGCACCGCATGGTGCATGAAAGCGAACCCTACGGCCTGCGGGACGAGCGCCTGCGCGCGCAGATCAGCGGCCTGATGCTGGGCGGCGACAGCGCGGCAGCGGGCTTGCCCGGCAATCCATGGCCGTCGTTGGCCGAAATGTACGACATGGCCGCAGTGGTCCGGCGCGAACTGCCCAAGGTCACGGCGCCGTGCCTGATCGCGCACGCCACCGAAGATGACGTGGCCAGCCTCGAAAACGCACACCTGGTGGCGCGCTCGGTATCCGGCCCGGTCGAGATGCTGCTGCTGGAAGACAGCTATCACATGATCACGGTTGATCGCGAACGCCGGGTGCTGATTGATCGCTCCGCCGATTTCTTCTCCAAGGTGGCCGCGAGCTGTACGCCCAGCGCGCTTGCTGTCGCCTGACGCAAGCCTGACGTGTCTCCTCTCGTCGCCACGCTGTGGTTGGTCAACGTGACGCTGGATACCTGCGGCCAGCTCGCCTTCAAGGCCGCGGCCAGCGATCCCGACGCCGGTGAGGGCGCCGCGCGCTGGCGCCACATGGCCAGCCGCCCCTGGCTGTGGCTGGGGCTGTCGGCGTACGCGCTGCACCTCGCATCGTGGATCGCGTTCCTCTCGCTGGTCGAGCTTTCCAAGGGCATGCTGCTGGCGTCCATCAACATGGTGGCGATCATGATCGGCGGCCGGTTGCTGTATCGCGAAAAACTCACGCCGTTGCGCGTGGCTGGCATCCTGCTCGTCAGTACCGGCGTGGCGATCGTGGGAGCGGCCGGATGAGCACCACTTTGCGCACCTGGCGCTTCTACCTTGGCGGCTTCGCCCTGCTGCTGGTGTTCGACACCCTCGTGCAAGTGAGTTTCAAATTGACCAGCATGCATGCGTTTCCGCCGGAAGCAAGCTGGGCATGGGTGTGGCGCATCGTCGGGCAGCCGTGGATCTACATCGCGCTGATCGGCTACGTCGGCAATTTCTTTACCTGGATGAGCCTGCTCAAGCATGCGCCGATCGGGCCGGCCTTCGCCGCCTCGCATCTGGATATCGTCAGCGTGATGCTGGCGTCTGCATGGCTATTCCACGATGCGCTCACGCCGATGCGAATGCTCGGTGCGGGTGTGATCGTGCTGGGCATCGTGTGCCTGGCCTTTGCCGAAAGCGGCGCGCGGCCGGCGCATGGCGCGTCCGCCGACGGCGCGGCGGCCCATGATTGAAGCATTCTCGTACTGCAAGGTTTAGCTAATCCACGCGACCATGTCATCGATGCGAGTTATGCTGTGGCCGCGCTCAAGAAGTTACGTTCCTGTTCGTATGGACAACGCGCACGCTCTTGGTCAGGCTTGCAGTCAGCGGATTACTGGGGACATTTCATGAGCAACGTGCAACAAGACGTTTTCGAGATCATCAGCAAGCAGGCAAAGGTCGATATCGGCGCCATCCAGCTCGAGTCGACCTTGAAAGATCTCGGCGTGGCTTCGCTAGACGCCATCGAAGTGATCTTCGACATCGAAGAACACTTCAACATCAATCTTCCCAATGAGGAAGTCGATTTCGAAAGCGGTACCGTCGGCCACCTGATCGAAGCAGTGGAACGTCAGCTCGCACAGAAAACCGGTTGAGGATGCTCTGGTCCATTGCCCGTACCCGGCATGACGTCCACAAGGCCCGCAGGGTGTGCGTGGGCATAGGCCAGACCGGCCGGCCGGGCAAGCCGCGCGATGCCGCCTGCGGGTGTTCTGGACATCACTGTTTTTTCAAATTCAAAACACTGGGGCCGCGCTCTGTGCGCGGTGACGAGCACGTGGAATGGACCAGGGCATCCTTAGCATGCGTCGTATCGTGATTACCGGCATGGGCGGCATTTGCGCGCTCGGCCACACTACTTCCGATATCTGGCAAGCCATGACCGAAGGCCGCAGCGGCATCGGTCCCGTGCATCACATCGAAGCCAAATACCTGCGCAACAATGCGATTGCGGCGGAAATCAGCGATTTCGATCCGCTCCAGTACATCGATGAAACACGCGTGCCGTTCCTCGATCCGCTGAGCCAGTACGCGCTGGTGGCGGCCGGGGAAGCCATCCGTCAATCGGGCCTGGATTTCCGCGGCGAACGCGCTGCGCGCACAGCGATCGTGGTCGGCGTCGGCTCTGCCGGCGAGGAAACCCGCGAGGGGCTGTATCGACAGCTTTACGCCGAGCAGGCCAGCCGTTTCCATCCGCTCGGCATCGTGCGCATCATGAGCAACGCGCCAGCCAGCCATATCAGCATGGTGCATGGGATTACCGGACCTACCTTCGTCGTGTCCAGCGCGTGTGCATCATCCAACCATGCCTTTGCGCAGGCCGCGATGATGATACGCGCCGGCCTGGTGGATGCCGCGATCGCCGGTGGAACGGAAGCCTGCATTACGCTCGGCGTGCTGCGTGCATGGGAAGCGATGCGCGTGATGGCACCCGATACGTGCCGTCCGTTCAGCGCCAAGCGCCGCGGCATGGTGCTGGGCGAAGGCTCAGGGATATTCGTGCTGGAGACGCTCGAGAGCGCCCGGGCACGCGGCGCTACCATCCTGGCGGAACTGGCCGGCGTCGGCATGAGCGCCGACGCCGGCGATATCGCAGCACCCTCCGAGGTCGGTGCCGCCGCCGCCATGCGCCAGGCGCTGCAGGATGCAGGCATGCAACCGGCGGACATCGATTACATCAATGCACACGGCACCGGTACCGCGGCCAACGATGCCACCGAGACGCGCGCCATCCACCACGTATTCGGCGAGCACGCGCCTCGCCTGGCGGTGACATCCACCAAGCCGATGCACGGTCACGCCTTGGGCGCGGCCGGCGCGCTCGAGATGATCGCCGTGCTCGGCGCACTGCGCGACGGCATCGTACCGCCAACGCTGAATTACCTCGGCGCCGATCCGGCTTGCGATCTTGACTACGTGCCGCACGAAGCACGCGCCATGCAAGTGCGCGCGGCGCTGAGCAATTCGTTTGCGTTTGGTGGGCTCAATGCGGTGGTGGCGCTGCGCCAAGCGCCTTGACGGGAACGCCATGAAGGCGCCCGTTTCCGCTCGATCGTCATGCCCGCACTGCGCGCAGTCGGCTGGTTTTCAGGAAGAAAAATCCAGCCCCGGCTTGTAACGGTAAATCAAGTCGATAGGAACCTTATCCGCATCAAGCGTGCTTCCTTCATAGGCGGCTATACGTCCATGACTGCATGCGCCCATCCTTGTACGGCATCACGCCATGGAAGGGACGCGGATCGCGATCGAACACCAGCGGCAGGAAGTGACGATCGCCTTCCCACATCGGCAATTCCATCAGGCGGTCGAGGTCGATCCACTCGAGCGTGCCTTCGGGATTGTGGGTGAGCGGCTCGCCGCTGAAGCTGTCGATGATGAAGATGAAACCCAGCCAGTCCTCGCCCTGCTTGCCGAAGCCCGGCCAATTGAGCGTGCCGCGCAGATGCATCGATTCGCATGCGATGCCGGCTTCTTCATGGATTTCCCGACGCATGCAGGCGGCGATGTCTTCGCCGGGTTCCATCTTGCCGCCCAGGCCGTTGTACTTGCCCAGGTGCTGGTCATCGGGCCGCGCGTTGCGGTGGATCATCAGCACCTTGCGCCGGTCCGGAGACAACACGTAACCGAGCGTGGCGACGATGGGTGTGTAAGGCATAGGGGACGCTCTGATCCATTCTGCGTGAGTGTCACCGCTCCTGTCGGTTCGCAGGCCACAGATCATCGGCGAAGGCAGACGGGCTGTCTGTCGAGACGATGGGCCGAAGGCATGCGGACAGACAGGAGCGGCCCGAAGGCCCGCAGTCTGCGCCGCGCGGCTTGAACAGACAACCAGTCTGCCCTACGCCAGGCGACGCACGCGGAGGGCCTTCTGGACATCATGCCTGCTGCGCAAAATGAATCAGAGCACCCATTCCCTTACCGATCCAAAAGCTGAAGTTTACGCCCTGACCCTGTGTAGATGCTCTTGCATCCATCACGGTCAGGCAGCGACCATCCACAGATGCGCTCGTCCACCCACACCCGACGGTTGCATCGCAGCCGGCCATCCCGCTTGCTTGCCCTGCTGGCGGCGCCGGCACTGCTGGGCGCCTGCGGCAATCAGTTGCAGCCGATGGAAAGCCGCGAAGTGACATTCCAGGGCCAGGACTTCACCGTGGTGAGCCTGGACCTGCATCGCGAAGCATTGACGCTGCACTGGAAGAATCCCGACAGCGGCCAGCCTTACAGCGATATCCAGAGCCTGCGCGAATGGGGCGCGGCGAACGGCAAGCGGCTGATGTTTGCGGCCAATGCGGGCATCTACAACCAAGCTTACGCACCACTGGGGCTGTACGTGGAAAACGGCAAGATGCTGGTGCCGTTGAACCTGTACCGCGGCAATCCGGCGGCCGGCAATTTCTCGATCCAGCCCAACGGCGTGTTCGCCATCTACCGGGACGGCCACGCCGCCGTGCGCACCAGCACCGACTTCAAGGCCGATGCCAAGCCGGTGGACTGGGCCACGCAGTCGGGACCGATGCTGGTGATCGACGGCAAGATCAACGACCAGTTCGTGCACGACTCCACCAGCAACAAATGGCGCAGCGGCGTTTGCGCGCGCACGCCGTATCGCGTGGTGTTCGCGGTAAGCGAGTCACCGGTCAATTTCCACACGTTTGCGCAATTGTTCCGTGACAAGCTCGACTGCAAGGATGCGCTGTACCTGGACGGCACCATTTCCCAGTTCTACATCGACGGCACCGGCTATGCCGGCGCTCCTACCTTCATGGTCAAGCCCTATGCGGGCATCTTCGCGGTGTTTGCCGAACAATGACGACGACGAAACCAGGCCCGCATTTCTCACTCCACTCCTACTGCGGCCGCCGCGCCGCTGCCCTGGGGCGCGCTGCTTTCTCGGCCGAGCTCGACAGTACGCCTTCGCTCAAACTCACCGCGCATCGCGCCTCAGGGCAACGGCGCAACGTCCTCGTTACGGAGTGGAATGCGAAATGAGGGGCAACTTCCGTTGGTTCCGCACGCTGTTGGTTCTCTTGGTTCTGGTGGTGGTCGGTTTGTTCGCCACCGGTTGGTGGCTGCTGGCCGGCAGCCGCGCGCAGCTTGATGGACGGCAACGGGTGGTCGGGCCGGAGCATCCCGTCACCATCGAGCGCGACGCATTCGGCACCACGACTATCACCGGTCAATCGCGCGCGGACGTGGCATACGCATTGGGCTACGTGCATGGGCAGGAGCGGTTCTTCCCGATGGACCTGATGCGCCGTGTCGCGGCCGGCGAACTGTCGGAACTGGTGGGCGCGGCCGCGCTAGACACGGATCTCAATCACCGCCGCCATCGCCTGCGTGCCGTGGCGCAAGCCGCCTATGCCGCGCTCACGCCCGGGCAGAAGCACATGCTGGACATCTATCGCGACGGGGTAAATGCGGGACTTTCGAATCTGCGCGAAAAGCCCTGGGAATATCTGCTGCTGAAAGCCAAGCCGGAACCCTGGCGTTCGGAAGACACCATGCTGGTGATCGCCGCGATGTACCTGGACCTCAACGACGATGGACGCAACGAGCGCGAGCAGCACATTGCCGACATGCGCGCCGTGCTGCCTGATCCCTTGGTGGATTTTTTGATCTCGCCCGATCCGAACTGGGAGGCGCCGTTGCAAGGCGGCGCCTCGCCCTCGCCGGTCATCCCCGCCGCGGACGTGTTCGATCTACGCAAGCTCGGCACACAGCCTGGCGAGGCCAAGTTGGCCGAAACATCGATACCGTCGGTGGATCGTTTCTATCCCGGCAGCAACAGCTTCGCGGTGGCGGGCAATATTTCGCGCTCCGGCGCGGCGATGCTTGCCAACGACATGCATCTGGGCTTGCGCGTGCCGGACATCTGGTTCCGCGCGCGCCTGCGCTATCCCGACCCCACGGCGCCCACGGGCGAGCGCGACGTCGTCGGCGTCACACTGCCCGGCACGCCCGCGCTGGTGGTGGGCTCGAACGGGCAGATCGCCTGGGGCTTCACCAACAGCTACGGCGACTGGATGGATTGGGTACGCATCCAGCGCGATCCGCATGACCCCACTCGCTACAAAGTGCCGGAAGGCTGGGCGACGATCGAATCGCACGACGAAATCGTAGGCATCAAGGGCGCGGCGCCGCACAGCCTGCATGTGGAAGACACGCGCTGGGGACCGATCCTCGGCAAGGACACCGACGGTACCCCGCTCGCGCTCGCGTGGATCGGCGATCAACCGCGCGCCTACAACCTTGCTTTATTGCAGCTCGAGCATGCCGGCAACATTGCCGCCGCGTTGGACCTGGCGACAACCTTCGGCATGCCGCCGCAGAATTTCCTGGTGGCCGATAGCGCGGGCCATATCGGTTGGACCATCGCCAGCAACAGCATTCCGCTGCGCACCGGTTTCGATCCACAACGGCCTGCCGATTGGTCGCAACCGAACACCGGCTGGACGGGCTGGGCCGCACCGTCGCAATACCCGCGCATCGAAGATCCGGCGGATGGACGGCTATGGACCGCCAACAACCGCACGATCGGCGGCGATGAAAATGCGTTGCTTGGCGAAGGCGGGCACGACGTCGGCGCGCGCGCGCAACAAATTCGCGACGACTTGCGCGGCCGGGCCGATTTCGGCCCTGGCAATCTGCTGGATATCCAGCTCGACGATCACGCGCTGTTTCTTGCACGCTGGCAACACCTGCTGCAAACCACACTGGCCGATACGCACGATCCCGCGCTAGGCCAGTTGCGCCAGCTCACCGGTGCTTGGCGCAACGAGGCTGCGCCCGATAGCGTGGATTACCGTCTGGTGCACGCCTTCCGCGATGAAGTGCACAAGCTGGTGCTCGCCCCGTTTGCCGCACGCATCCAGCAACGCTTTCCGGATTTCGAATGGCCCGGTCCGGGCAATCAGGAAGCGGCGGTGTGGATGATGATCCAGCAACAGCCGGTGCAGTTGCTGGATCCCGCGTATCACGACTGGCATGCCTTGCTGCTGCAAGCCGCGCGAAATGTCGTAGATACGCTAGGCAAACAACCTGGTGGGTTGGCTGCCCGCAACTGGGGCGAAGTGAACCACGCCGGCATCCGGCACCCGCTGTCGCGCGCCCTGCCCGGCTTTATCGGCCAATGGCTGGACATGCCGGAGGACGAACTGCCTGGGGACAACAACATGCCGCGCGTGGCTCGCCCTGGACAGGGTGCCTCCGAACGCTTGGATGTATCGCCAGGACATGAAGCCGAAGGCATTCTGGAAATGCCTGGCGGACAAAGCGACAACCCGTTGTCGCCGTTCTACGGCGCCGGCCATGAGGATTGGGTGCATGGACGGCCGACGCCGCTGTTGCCGGGGGCGACGACGTACACGCTGGTGCTTGAGCCGTCGCCGCGTTGATAGTCGAAACAGGCCGTCATTCCCGCGAAAGCGGGAATCCATTTTGCTCTGATGCATCCTTAAAAT
>NZ_DAIOEU010000055.1:0-31692 GCF_036746095.1 Dyella sp. | reverse complement strand
TCGCCGCGATGGAGCCCACCTTCGGCGGCATCAACCTGGAAGACATCAAGGCGCCGGAGTGCTTCATTGTCGAACGCAAGCTGCGCGAGCGGATGAAGATTCCGGTGTTCCACGACGACCAGCATGGCACCGCCATCATCGTCGGCGCGGCGGTGATCAATGCGCTGAAGATCGTCGGCAAGAACATCGAGGACGTGAAGATCGCCACCACCGGCGCCGGCGCCGCAGGCATCGCCTGCCTGGACATGCTGGTGGCGCTGGGTGCCAAGCCGGAGCACATCACCGCGTTCGACCGCGAAGGCGTGCTGTATGTCGGGCGCGATCAGATGGACCCCGACAAGCAGCGTTATGCGCGCGACACCAAGGCGCGCACGCTGGCGGAGATCGTGGACGGTGCGGACGTCTTCCTCGGTCTTTCGGCCGGCGGCATTCTCAAGCCGGAAATGGTCGCCACGATGGCCAAGCAGCCGATCATCCTGGCGCTGGCCAATCCCAATCCGGAAATCCTGCCGGAAGACGCCAGGCAAGTGCGTCCGGATTGCATCATTGCCACCGGCCGTTCGGACTACCCAAACCAGGTCAACAACGCGCTTTGCTTTCCCTATATCTTCCGCGGCGCGCTGGACGTGGGCGCCACCGGCATCAACGAAGCGATGAAGCTCGCCTGCGTGCGCGCGATTGCCGCGCTGGCGCAGATGGAAGCCGGCGACCTTGCCGGCGCGTATGGCGGCGAAGCGCCGACGTTTGGCGCCGAGTACCTGATCCCGCGCCCGTTCGATCCGCGCTTGCTGGTGCTGCTGGCGCCGGCTGTCGCGCAAGCTGCCATGGATTCGGGCGTCGCCACGCGGCCGATCGAAGACATGGAGGCCTATATCGAGAAACTCAGCCAGTTCATCTATCGCACCAGCCTCGTCATGAAGCCGGTGTATGAGAGCGCGCGCGCCGATCGCAAGCGCGTGGTCTATGCCGAGGGCGAAGAAGAAACCGTGCTGCGCGCGGTGCAGACGGTGATCGATGAGAAGCTGGCGCATCCGATCCTGATTGGCCGTCCGGACGTGATCGAAACGCGCGTCGAGCGCCTGGGCCTGCGCATGCGTGCGGGTGTCGATTTCGAACTTACCAACATCAATGACGATCCGCGCTTCAACGAGTATTGGCAGCAATATCACGCGCTCACCGAGCGCCGCGGCGTCACGCCCGCGGCGGCGAAGAACCTGATGCGCTCGCGCCCGACGCTGATCGCCTCGATGATGGTCAAGCGCGGCGAAGCGGACGCGATGATCTGCGGCCTGGTCGGGCGCTACCACAAGAAGCTCGGCTATATCCGCAGCGTGTTCGGCCTGGATCCGGGCGTATCGTGCACCTCGGCGATGACGGCGGTGATCAACGAGAAAGGCACCTGGTTCTTCCTCGATACGCACGTGCAATACGATCCCTCGGCCGAGCAGATCGCCGAAGCGACCATGCAGGCAAGCTATCGCCTGAAGCTGTTCGGCGTCGAGCCCAAGGTGGCGCTGCTGTCGCATTCCAACTACGGCAGCCATGACAACCCCAGCGCAGTGAAGATGCGCGAGGTGCGCAAGATCCTCTGCGCCCGCGCGCCGGGCCTGGAAATGGACGGTGAAATGCAAGGCGATACGGCATGGGATGAAGAAGTCCGCCGCCGCATCTTCCCGAACACCACCATGAGTGGACGCGCCAACCTGTTCGTGCTGCCCAACCTGGACGCGGCGAACATCGCTTACAACATGGTCCGGGTGATGACCGACGGCGTAGCGGTCGGCCCGATCCTGATGGGCGTGGACAAGCCGGCGCACATCCTTACGCCTTCCTCCACCGTGCGCCGCGTGGTGAACATGACGGCGATTGCGGTGGTGGATGCGCAGATCCGCGCGGCGCAGGTCGAGCGGAGCTGATTTTGCGGGTTGGGGCGAGCGCAGCCCAACGCCGACTTGGCGGCAGATATCGGGAGGCTGGGGGTTCGGCTGCGCCTTACTCCAACCTGTGCCGCGTCTTTCGTCACCCTTCGCATACGTATGTATGGTCCGACAATTGGCGGGACCGGCACGGCGACGCTAGAATCGAACGGTTAGCTCGTCCTGCGGCGAACACGCCACGCGGTCCCTCCTAAGTTCCGTGCCGGCCCGGCCGCCGGATCGATGCCTGCCCCGGCTTCGTCGCCTCCCCGCGACGCACACCCACCGCAAGGCGGCGCTCGGCGCCGCGGAGACGCTTCATGGATCAGCTCGACGACATCCTCCACCAGGACCTCGACCCCACCGAAACCCAGGAATGGGTCGAATCGCTCAGTGCCGTCATCGATCGCGAAGGCACCGAGCGTGCGCACTTCCTGCTGGAGCGGCTGGTCGATTCCACGCGCCGCTCGGGCGGCTATCTGCCGTTCGATCCCACCACCGAATACGTCAACACCATTCCGCCGCATCTGGAAGCCAAGATGTCCGGCGACGCCGCGATGGAATGGCGCATCCGCACCCTGATCCGCTGGAACGCGATGGCGATGGTGGTGCGCGCCAACCGCAAACCGGGCGAACTGGGCGGCCACATCGCCAGCTTTGCGTCATCCGCCACGCTTTATGACGTCGGCTTCAACCACTTCTGGCGTGCGCCGAGCGCCGATCATCCGGGCGACCTGGTGTTCCACCAGGGCCATTCCAGCCCCGGCATTTATGCACGCTCCTTTCTCGAAGGCCGCATTGCCGAGGAACAGCTCGACCTGTTCCGCATGGAAGTGCTTGGGGCTGGCCGCGGCCTTTCCTCCTACCCCCACCCGTGGCTGATGCCGGATTACTGGCAGGTGCCGACAGTGTCGATGGGTCTGGGCCCGATCCAGGCGATCTACCAGGCGCAGTTCTGGAAGTACCTGGAACACCGCGGCCTGATGCCGAAGACCGACCGCAAGATCTGGTGCTTCATGGGCGACGGCGAATGCGACGAGCCCGAATCGCTGGGTGCCATCTCTTTGGCCGGCCGCGAAGGCCTGGACAACCTGATCTTCGTGATCAACTGCAACCTGCAGCGCCTGGATGGCCCGGTGCGCGGCAACGGCAAGATCATCCAGGAACTGGAAGGTGTGTTCCGCGGCGCCGGCTGGAATGCCATCAAGGTGGTATGGGGCAGCTACTGGGATCCGCTCCTGGCGCGCGACAAGAACGGCGTGCTGCGCAAGTTGATGATGGAAACCATCGACGGCGAATACCAGGCCTGCAAGGCCTTCGGTGGCGCGTACACGCGCGAGCATTTCTTCGGCAAGTACCCGGAGACGCGCGAGATGGTCGCCAATCTCAGCGACGACGACATCTGGCGCTTGAACCGCGGCGGCCACGATCCGCACAAGGTGTATGCGGCCTATCACGCAGCCACCCATACCAAGGGCATGCCCACCGTGATTCTCGCCAAGACAGTGAAGGGCTACGGCATGGGCGCGGCCGGTGAATCGCAGAACCCCACGCACCAGCAGAAGAAGCTGGACGACGAGGCCGTGCGCCACTTCCGCGACCGCTTCAACATTCCGGTGTCGGACGAGAAGCTCAAGGAAGTGCCGTACTTCCATCCCGGCAAGGATTCGCCGGAAGTGCAGTACATGCTGGAGCGCCGCAAGGCTCTCGGCGGTTCGCTGCCGCAGCGCCGCCGCCACACCGACGTGAAGCTCAAGGCACCGGACCTGTCCGCATTCGAGCAGATCACCAAGGGCACCGGCGACCGCGAAATCTCCACCACCATGGCGTTGGTGCGCGGCATGAACCTGTTGCTGCGCGACAAAGCCATCGGCCCGCGCATCGTGCCGATCGTCGCCGACGAAGCGCGCACCTTCGGCATGGAAGGCATGTTCCGCCAGATCGGCATCTATGCGCCGGAAGGCCAGAAATACCGTCCGCAGGATGCCGACCAGCTGCTGTATTACCGTGAAGACCAGAAAGGCCAGGTGTTGCAGCAAGGCATTTCCGAAGCCGGCGGCATGGCGTCGTGGCTGGCGGCAGCCACCAGCTACAGCATCAGCAACCAGCCGATGCTGCCGTTCTTCATCTATTACTCGATGTTCGGCTTCCAGCGCATCGGCGACCTGGCGTGGGCGGCCGGCGACATGCGTTCGCGCGGCTTCCTGATCGGCGGCACCTCTGGCCGTACCACGCTCAACGGCGAAGGCCTGCAGCATGAGGACGGCCATTCGCATCTGATGGCGGGTGCCATTCCGAACGTGCGCGCGTACGACCCGACCTTCTCTTATGAGGTCGCGGTGATCATGCAGGACGGTACGCGCCGCATGCTCCAAGAGCAGGAAGACGTCTACTACTACATCACCGTGATGAACGAGAACTACGCCCACCCCGACCTGCCTGCTTCTGATAAGGATGGCGGCGTTGTGGAAGGCATCATCAAGGGCATGTACCTGTTCAAGGATGCCGGCAAGCCGAAGAAGGGCGAACCGCGCGTGCAGTTGCTCGGCTCGGGCACGATCCTGCGCGAAGTGATCGCGGCGGCGGAATTGCTGGAGAAGGATTTCGGCGTCAGTGCCGACATCTGGTCGGTGCCGAGCTTCATCGAAGTGCGCCGCGATGGTTTCGATGCCGAGCGCTGGAACCGCCTGCATCCGGAAAGCACGCAGCGCGTGCCGTACGTCACCGGCCTGCTGCAGGGCCGCCAGGGCCCGGCAATCGCCGCCACCGACTACGTGCGCGAGTATGCCGACCAGATCCGCGCCTTCATGCCGGATGGCATGCACTACACCGTGCTCGGCACCGACGGTTTCGGCCGTTCGGACACGCGTGAGCACCTGCGTGGCTTCTTCGAGGTAGACCGGTACTGGATCGCCCATGCCGCACTCGCCGCGCTGGCAAAGGAAGGCAAGGTCAACGCCAAGGATGTGTCGCGTGCGATTCGCGAGTACAAGCTGGATCCGGAAAAGCCGAATCCGCTGACGGTGTAAGTAGTGAAAAGCCCGCCGAAAGGCGGGCTTTTTTGTTGCCTCTTGCCTCATGGCCGCCCTTCCCGCGAAAGCGCCTCCGCTTTCGCGGGAAGGGCGGCCATGAGCGTTCTTGTTAATCCTCGTCGCGGCGCAGCGTGCGATAAAGCAGGAACAACGCACCCACCGTCCCGGCGACGATCGCCGCCGTAGCAACCGGATGCCTGCCCGCATGGCGTCGCAGGCGTCGGTATTGGTAGTTGGCTTCGTCGGCGAAATCTTCAGCGCGGCGTGCCACGCGCCTGCGGGCGTCACCGCTGCTGAGCTTGCTGACAGCGCGGCGGCTACGGGACAGCCAGCTATCAGCAGTGTCGGCGGCACCGTCTGCATACTCGCGCACACGGTTGCCAAGGTGGTCGAGTCGGCGTTCGATGTCGGCTTGCCTGCTCATGGCGATCTTCCTTTTGTCAGTGTTCCGGGTGGTTCAAATTGCCAGCGTTCACGTGAGCGCGACGTTAACCGATGGTAGACGTCCAGACACGGGTTTGCATCAGGCATGTCAACGACGGCCAGCGCCTTTAGGCGTTACCATGCGAAATAGCGGCGACACGCCATGTTCATCGCAGGTCTCCACCGCAAAGGCGCCTATGCCTACGACGGTTCCGCATGCAGCCGTTGCCGCCGCCGCAACGTCGGGAACATGGCCATCCATAGGCCCACCACCACCAGTGTGCCGATACCGCCGATGACGGCCGAGCCGACCGCGCCTAGCCACGCGGCGAGCATGCCGGACTCGAACTCGCCAAGCTGATTGGACGTGTTGATAAAGATCGCATTCACCGCACTGACCCGCCCGCGCATCGCGTCAGGTGTATCCAGCTGCACCAGCGAGCCACGTATCACCATGCTCACCATGTCGAACGCACCCAGCGTAAACAAGGCCAGCAACGACAGCCACAACACCTGCGATAGCGCGAATACCAGCGTCGCCACGCCGAACCCTGCGACGGAGGCGAACATGATCTTGCCTACGTTGCGTTCCATGTTGTGGTGCGCAAGCCAGAACGACATCAGCAAGGCGCCGATGGCGGGCGCTGCGCGTAGCAGGCCTAAACCCCACGGACCGGTGTGCAGGATGTCCTTGGCGAAAATGGGCAACAGCGCGGTCGCGCCACCCAGCAATACAGCGAACAAGTCCAGCGAAATCACGCCAAGAATGTCCTTGCGATCGCGGATGAAATGCACGCCGGCGAACAAGGTCTTCAGCGTGGCCGGTTCGCGTTTGGGAGGCGATTGCTCGTAACGCAACTGCGACACCATCACGGTGGAAACCAGATACAGCATGGCCGCCACGGCATACACCACGCCAGGACCGGCGATGTACAGCAAGCCACCCAGCGCGGGACCCATGATCATCGCCGCCTGCATCGCCGAACCGTTTACCGCCATGGCGCGTGGCAGCAGTGCAGGCGGGACCAAGGCCGGCACCATCGACTGCATCGACGGCGACTCGAATGCCTTGGCCGTGCTGATCACGAAGATCAGCAAGAGAATCCCCATTTCGTCGATGGCGTGCAGCAAGGTCAACGTTGCCAACAGCACGATCGCGATCCATTCCACGATCTGCCCCATCAGCACGATGCGCCGCCGGTCGAACTGATCGGCGAGATGACCGGCCGGCAGCGCCAGCAGTACCGACGGAAAAAATTGCACCAGGCCGATCAAGCCCAGATCAAACGCGCGGCCGGTAATGGCATAGATCTGCCAGCCCACCGCCACCGAGAGCATCTGGAAACCAAAGCTGGAAGCGGTGCGGGCGCACCAGAAGGCGAGATAGGCGCGGTGGTTGAGCAGGGAGTCGGCCGAACCTGGCGCGGAGCTGGAAGACATGCGGGGTCCTTGTCGGGAAGCGCCATTATCGGAGGGCGCCGCGATCCCGCAAAGAGAGGCTGACGGTTGTTCGTCTTTCGCCGCGCAGGCGAGTGGTTGCATCCAGCCTGGGGCTCGTTTCAAGCTAGGGACCTCGCTTTGCTGAGATCGCTACGATGACCCGTTTGCCATGCCGTTACGCCCTGATCGCAACTGTTGCCTGTAGCTGGTTGCTGCTCGCCGCCTGCTCGCAACAGGATCAAAACACACCCTCGCCGCAAGAAGCCGCCAAGGCCCAGGCGCAGCAGATGGCGCAAGAGGCGAACCGCCAGCTGCAGACCTACCAGCAGGCCTTGCAGCAGAAAAACGATGAATTGGCCGCGCAGATCGGCGAGGCGATCGTGCAGCAATTCCCCGCCAGCGATGCGGCCACGCAGGTGAAACAGACCTTGCCCGACGTGGAGCAGCGCGCCAAGGCTTCTGCCGACAAGCGCCGCCTCGCTGCGTTGTGGAGCTATCAGGTCGGCCCGATGGAAGGCGGCACGCAATCCACCGCCAGCCTTTACAGCACGCGTCCCAGCGGCGATCGGGCGATCCGGCTGGTACTGCGCCGCCATACGCAATGGGGCCAGAGCGTGTTCCTGTTCGGCATCGGGCACGGCTTTGCCTGCAAGGGCAATTGCACGATTCCGGCGCAGTTCGACGACAAGTCGCATCCCTTGCGCGCCTTCCTGCCGACCACCGGCAGCGAGCCGGCGATTTTCATTCGCGACGACAAGCCCTTCATTGAAGCGATGGAAAAAGCCAAGCGCATCACCATGACCGTCACCACGCGCGATGGCGACAAGCAGGAAGTGCTGTTCGAAGTAGGCGGCTTCGACCCGGCCAAATGGGCGCCACTAAGCAGCAAAAAATAAGCCCGTGCACCGGCTGCGCTGTCGCGCGTTAAGACGGTTGTCCGAACGGCTTATCCGAAATCACGGAGGCGGGTGTCATGACGAAGTTACGCATGCTGGCGCTGGTACTGCTCGCCGTGCTGCTGGCTGCTTGCCAATCCGTGCCGTACGCGCAGCGCCTGCAGCAACGCCAGCAGGCTTACAGTGCTGCCGCCGGCACACCGGTGCGCAGTTTTCGCCTGGTGCTGGGTGAGCAGATCTACTCGTGGGAACCGCTCAGCGATACGCAGCTGGTGATCTACACGCTGCCAAGCAAGGCTTATCTGCTTGATGTGTGGCCGTGCAACAACCTTACCTTCACCAACTTCATCGGTTTGACCAGTTTCGCCAGCGAAGTGCAGACCGGCTTTGACAAGGTGCTGACCGGACGTCCTTACATCCCCTGCGTGATCAAGCAGATTCGCCCGATCGATCTGGCGCAGTTCAAGCTGGAGAAGGAAAGCCAGCGCCATATCGACAACGTGCCGCGCAATGACGCTGGCAATGCACCGGCGTCCGCCAGCAGCACCCGATAACCGCCACGCCCTGGCCTATTGCAGGAACAGCCGCTCGCTGATCCGCGCCAGCGGCTTTTCCAGCGCCTGTTGCCATCGCGGCGAGAGGTTCAACGGCTTCAGCAACATCTTCACCGTCATGTCCGCGGGGATATGCCGCCGCAACAGTGCCTGGGCCGGCCCGGCCACTTTCTGGAATTGCGCCTGGTCGCCCTTGTGTTGCGGATAGCACTGGTTGAAGACGTGGCGCAGGGCGATGTCGCTGTCTTCGTTGCGGATTTCGTTGACGCGGCGAAGGATCGCGCGAAACACCTTGTAGCGGCCCAGCTTTTCCTGTTCGCGATAGCGCTGGAAGTGCGCATAGAAGTGCTTGTAGTGGCGCACTTCGTCGCTCTTGATGTGGTTGGTGAGCTGCTTGAGCACCGGCTCGTCGACGATGTCGTTCAAGGCCCGGTACAGGCTGGCGGTGCCGGTTTCCACGACGCAGCGCGCGGCCAGTTCCAGGCCGCGGGAGGGTTCGAGCTGTTCGTTGGTGCACAGTGCGCCGTAGTCGTTCCAGAACGCCTGGAAGCCGGCATCCCAATCGAATTCCGGCCAGACGTGGCGCACGTAGGCGGCGAGGGCGCGGCCGTGCTGCATTTCTTCGTGTTCCCAGTGCTCGCGCAGCCAGCCTTGCAACTCCAGGTCGCCGTCGAAGTGTTCGATCAGGTTGCTGGTGTAGAGATCCGAGCCGCTTTCCACGAACGATGCGCTGCACAGCAGCAGGAACAGGTTTTCGTTGTGGCGCACGCGCGCCATGTCGATCTCGGCAAAATTCAGACTTTCCAGAGTCCAGGGAAGGACAGTGTTGTAGTCCACGTGGGGTTCCTGTGCAAAAAGGCCATCTGATCTATGACAGATCAGGGACAACAGGATAAATGGTGAACGCTGGACGGGACTAAGGCAACACTGATCAGTGTTGCCTTAATGCCAGGCCACCCGTCCCGGCGTTTTATCTCACGACGGTGACGGGTACGTGGGCGCCGGCCAGCACGTCCCCCGACACCGAACCCAGCAGCCAGCGGCCGAGCGCGCCGCGCTCGGTATGGCCGATCACGATATGGTCAATCGGGTGCTGCCGCACCTGGTTGAGCAAGGCATCGCCTGGGGTGCCATGGGTGATTTCAAGATCCACCAGCGCGTCGGTATCCGGGTCGAGCGCATGCAATTCCTGCAGGGTTTCGCGGGTTCGCTCGGTGGCCGAATCGGTCATCATCAGGGCGCACGCATCGGCGCCGCCCTGGGTCACCTGCAGCACCGACACCACCCGTACCCGGCCTTTGCACGCCCGCGCCAGTTCCATCGCGAAGCGGAAGGCGCGTTGCGAGGTTTCCGAACTGTCATAGCCGACCAGCGAATACTTGGGCATGTGGGCTCCAGTCGAGAAAGCGCACGATTCCAGTGTGCGCGGCACCTTGTTAGTTAAGCATCAAGCAGAGGGAAACAACAATCATCCGCCCTGCACGCCCACCTCACGAGGGCTTGCCGACGCTGAATGAGGCCGCCCGGTCTTGCCAATTCGTTCAGATCTCCCATCCCACACTTTCGGCACGGCGTGGCTGATCCACGCCAGTGTCAAGGAGACTTTCTATGAGCAAGCGTACCTTTGGGTTGACTGCCGCCATGCTGCTTTGTGCCGGAGCCCTGACGGGTCTTCCCGCCACCTCGGCGCAGGCGGCCAAAGCGCCGGTGAAATGCCATCTGACCTACAGCCTGTCCGGGTGGTCGGCGATTTACCAGCATGCCGAGGGACGTGGCGACATCCGCTGCGATAACGGGGAGACTGCAGTGGTCAGCATCAACATGCATGGTGGCGGATTGACCGCTGGCAAATTCCACGTCAGCGGCCATGGCGACATCAGCAACGTTTACGGTATCAAGGACGTGTATGGCAGCTATGCGCAGGCTGGTGCTTCGGCGGGTGTGGTGCGCAGCGGTACGGCCCAGGTGCTGACCAAGGGCACGACCTCGATCGCGCTGTCGGGTACCGGCGAGGGCGTCAATCTTGGCGTTGCGGTCGACAAGTTCGACATCGAACCGATGCATCGCTAAGCCGTAACTTGGATGGACACACGAAAGGCGCCGCAAGGCGCCTTTCGCTTGCAAGCACCACGCGTATACTCAGCCACTAACGTTGTAGTGGGAGCGGTATGTATGCGTCGTTGGTTGACCCTGCTTGCGACGATCGGCCTGCTGGGCCTGTCGGCGATTCCTGCACTTGCCGGCACCGGTCCGCAAGGCAATCCACAGGTCGGGCAGGCGGCACCGGCGTTTCGCTTGCAGGATCAGAACGGCCATTGGCGCAGTCCCGCCGATTACCACGGGCATTGGCTGGTGGTGTATTTCTACCCGAAGGACTTCACGCCCGGCTGCACGACCGAGGTATGCACCTTCCGCGACGAGATCACCAAGCTGCGTCACGCGGGTGCGGCCGTGGTGGGTGTGAGCCTGGACAACGTGAAGTCGCATGCGGAATTCGCCGCGAAATACCACGTGCCGTTTCCACTGCTCTCCGATGCCAACCGTCAGGTTGCGATCCAATATGGTGTACTCACCTCGGCCGTGGGTTTGCATTTTGCCAAGCGCACCACGTTCCTGATCGACCCCGACGGCAAGATCGCCAAGATCTACCGTGACGTCGACCCGAAGGAAAACGCCAGGCAGGTGCTCGGCGATCTCGCTACTTTGAAGAAGGCCACGGCCTGATGTTGATCTCCCGCTTCGATTCTGACCTGCGCAAAAAAAGGCTCGGCTTTGCCTGGTGGCGCATGCTGACGTGGATCATGCTGCTGGCCGCCGGCTTTCTGGGTTCGCAATACATTCGCCACGCCCAGCAGGTATGGGGCGCGCTGCAGAACCTGGCGGCAGGGGATACGGAACACACGGCGATGCTCCACGGCATGCTGAGCTGGGATATCGGATACCTGGTGGCGGTACTGGTAGTGGTCGCGGCGACGGCCGGATGCATCTTGCGACAGGCGTGGGCACGTTCGGTCCTGCGCATCGTGGCCTTGGTGCTGTGTGTGTGGCTGGCCTATCGCGGATTGTTGCTGTGGCATCAGTGGAGCGCGCTGGAGCAAGTGCGCGACGCCGCCATCCAGCAGCAACTGGGCGCGTTCAAGCGCCCGCTGCTGATCGCACTTGGACTTCAGGCGGTCTCGATACCCGCGTTGCTGTGGCTTGCCTGGCAGCTCGGGCAACCGGCCGTGCGCCTGCAATTCCGGCCGCGCGCTGGCTGATTACCAGCTGATTCAGCCGCAGTTATCCCGTTGCGCTTTATCGCTGTCGGGCCTTGTCCGATGGAGATGCCCGCCATGCACTTCAATCGCCTGCTCGCTGCCGGAATGCTGGCGCTTGCCGCCAGCAGCCTGCATGCGCAGGAGCTGTCCCAGGTATGCCATGCCACCAGCAGCTACGACCTCACCTTGCAGCAGGGACAGTTGATGTTCGATCGCGCCCAGCCGGCCCCGACCCGCGTGGTGATCGCTTCCGGCACATTGCAGACGGACGGACAAAACGTATCGCTCAATGCCGAGGACCAGGATCGCCTCGCCCTGTTCCAGCGCGATCTGCTCGCCCTGGTGCCGCGGGTGAAAGCCGTCATCAACCGTGGCGTGGACGTGGCGGTGCAAGCCGTTCAGCAGGAAGCGAACAGCCTCAATCTGGATGCTGCGACCCGGGCGGAACTCCAGCGCCGCCTGGCGGCCGACGCCGCGAATCTGCATCAACGCGTGGCCGCCAGCCAAAGCACGCACGACTGGCATGGCGAAGCCGCCGAACAATATGCCAATCAAATCGCCGGCGACATCGCGCCCCTGATTGCATCGGCCATGGGGCAGCAGGCACTCAGCGCCGCGATGAGCGGTGACCTGCAGCAGGCGGCCGCGCTGCGGGATCAGGCTGCCGATCTCACCACCGGATTCCAGGCCCGCGTGCAGCAGCGGCTGCAGGTGCTGCGTCCCGACATCCAGGCGCTCTGCCCCGATATCCAGCGGCTCGCCGAGTTGCAGCAGGGCATTCGCACAAGCCATGGACGCCCACTTAACCTGCTGGAAATCGGGCCCTGAAACGCCAGCTGAGCAAAGGCTGCATATGACAAACGGATTTATCCGCGGCTAAGTGCTTGTCCTGCAACATGACGGCCAATCCAGATCACGCTCAGACAGGAGGCGGCCCACGTGTCGCTGGCGATTCAACATCTATGCAATGGCCTGATCCGCCGCAGCATCGAGCTGCGCGCGCTGTATCGCCATGCCGCAGCACAGGTGGGCGAGCCTGGATTGCGCACCGTGCTGGATGAAGAAGCGCAGTCCCTGAGCCTGGTGATCGCCGAATTGCAGGAACAGATCCGCAACCACGAAGGCACCCCTGCCACCCGCCGGCGCATGCTCAGTGGCGTGCGCTACCGCTTCGACACCTTGATGCCGCGTAGTGACGATGCATGGATTCGCGTGCTGGCACGCCACGAGCAAAGCCTGCTGCGCTCCTTCGAGCGGGTTATCGGCCGCGTGGGGGCAAACGATCCGGAAATGAAGGCGGAACTGCATCGCCAGCTGCCGCGTTTGCACTCCATCGACCTGGATATGCACAGCCTGGCCAAGGCCGTCGGCGTCGGACATTGAGCCATGCCGACCCCGCCGAGCGAGGCAGTGGCGGTGCTTGCCTTTTGGTTCGATGCCCATCGCGACGCGTGGTTTGTACCTGATCCGGCTTTCGACTTGGCGATTCGCGTGCGTTTCGCCGATACGGTGCGAAGCGCGGCGCAAGGGGAACTCCTACATTGGACCGATACGCCGCAGGGTTGGCTGGCATTGCTGGTCGTGCTGGATCAATTCCCGCGCAATCTTTATCGCCACGATGCGCGCGCATGGGCGCAGGACCTTCATGCACAGCGGCTGGTGCTGTGGGGTATCGAGCAAGGTTTCGACCGCCAGTTGACGCCCATCCAGCGCGTGTTTGCCTACATGCCGCTTGAACACGCTGAAGACATTACGTTGCAGCAGCGTTGCGTCTCTCTCTTCGAAACGCTTTGCCAGAATTTGCCGGTGGGCCAGCGTGGACCATACGCCGGTTATCTCGACTATGCTCGCCGGCACGCGGCAGTGATCACGCGTTTTGGCCGTTTTCCGCATCGCAATGCGCGGCTTGGCCGAACGAACACGCCGGAAGAACAGGCTTATCTGGCCATACCCGGCGCCGGCTTCTGATCGGCCGTTGCCGTCACGCAGTGGCCATCACACGACAAGGAGCAGGTCATGCGTCGATATCTTTTTCTCGCCCTGCTGATCACCAGCTTCAGTGCGCACGCATTGCAGAGCATTCGCGTGGGCAGCCAAGTATTGGTGGTGGGCGATAGCGCCGCGCGCGTCAAGTCGGCGCTGGGAGAACCTGCCGTGCGCGCGAAAACATCCGGCTCGAGTAAGAGCCAGAAGGCCAAATCATCCAAAACAGCCCGCGCAAAAGACAAGGGCGAAAAGTGGCAATACGAGCGCGAAGGACACATCACCACTTTCACCATCGTTGGTGGAAAGATTGCGCATATCGAAGATGGAGTGCGCTAGAACGTCACGATGCCATCGTGGGTTGGGTTAGTCCCGTAGGCCCCCACTTAGGCCTCCTCCGTTCGAATGAGCCGGGATCCAGCGATTTTCTAGATACTCAAGTCGCTGGACCCCGGCTTTCGCCGGGGCGACGATGGCTAGTGCCATTGGAGGTTGGCGCAGCCTGACTCATCGCTCTTGCCAAACACTTGCATAGTGCTGCGCTTACCTGATCTACGCATCACGCAACGTCCTCAGCAATGCCTGCGCATCCCAGCGACCATACGATTGCTCCGCTTCCCGTATCAGCGCGACGACACGCGCATTCACCGGTGCCCGCATGCCTTTTGATTTGGCCAGCGCCACAATCTCGCCGTTGATGTAATCCACCTCGGTGCGCCGGCCTGCCTGCAGATCGTCCCACATCGAAGAACGCGCCAGCGGATCGATTGCCAGCATGCGCGCGGCAATGCGATGGAAGAACGCATTCGGCCATGACAACACCGTAGGCAGCCAGCGGGCAGGCAGCGCAGTCAGTTGGGCGGGGCGGATGCCGGCGGATTTAAGCACCCGCAAACCCTCCTGTTGCAACAGCGCCAGGCATTGCCGCCATGGCCGTTGCGCAAGTTGTTCGCGCAATGGCAAGTCACTCAATGCATTCAATGGATTGTTGAGATTGATCAGCAGCTTCGCCCACAGCACCGCTTGCATGTCATCGCACTGATGCAGCGACAGGCCGCTGGCGTCGAATGCGGCAAGCAGCGCGGATGCAAGCCCGGCCGAGCGCTCCACCATCAATGCGCCGGATGATCCTTGATGGAAATGCGCCGGCGCCGGCTGTGTCACGTTGAAGGGGACCATGCCCGCCAATACCCGGCAGTGCGGCAAGGCAGCGCGCAAGTCTGCCGTGTTGTGCACGCCGTTCTGAAAACTGATCACCAGCGTACCCGGCGTCAGTGCATCGGCCAATTCGTGCGCAGCCTGCATGGTCGAGGCCGACTTCACCGTGACCAGCACGGCATCGGCGTCGCGCACGGCTTCCGCCTGCGTCGCAACGTCGAGCATTGCAGCGGGAACGTGCCGGCGGTAGGCATGCAGGTCGCTGACCGTCAGCCCGTGTTCGCTCAAGCGATTGGCGACTTGCGGACGTGCGATCAAGCGGATACGCGCATGCGCATGCAGCCGTCCGCCAAGATAGTTGCCGACCATGCCGGCGCCATAGATGACAATGCGCGGTACGGACATCATGCAACGGCAGCGGCGGCAGCGCGGCCTGCCACGCGCCCCGAGAACAGGCAGCCACCAAGAAAGCTGCCTTCCAGTGCACGATAGCCATGCAAACCACCGCCACCGAATCCTGCCGCTTCGCCAACGGCATAAAGGCCGCGCAAGGGTTGGCCGTCCCTACCCAGCACGCGCGCCTGCAGATCGGTTTCCAGTCCACCTAAGGTTTTGCGCGTCAGCAGGTGCAGGCGCACGGCAATCAGCGGACCGTTGGCCGGATCGAGCAGGCGATGCGGCTTGGCCACGCGCACCAGGCGATCGCCGCGATAACGGCGCGCATTGTGGATTGCCATGACCTGGCCATCTTTGGCGAACGGATGGTCGAACTGGCGATCGCGCGCCTCGATCTGCTCGTGCAGCGGTGCCATCTCCAGCAACTGATTGCCGGCAAGCGCATTCATGCCCACTACCAGATCGTCCAGATTGTCGCGCACGATGAAATCGCGGCCATGCCGCTTGAACGCTTCCACGGGTGCCGGCGCCTGCTTGCCGACGGCGCGCTTGGCGACCTGCCGCCAGCTCTTGCCGGTGAGATCGGGATTCTGCTCCGAACCGGACAGCGCGAATTCGCGGCGGATGATCTGCTGATCGAGAATGAACCAGCTGTAGTCGAAGCCCGTGCGCCGCAAGTGTTCCAACGTGCCCATCGTGTCGAAGCCGGGCCACAACGGGCCGGGCAGGCGCTGGCCGCGGGCGTCGAACCATAGCGACGAAGGACCGGGCAGGATGCGTATCGCATGCATCGGCCAGATCGGGTTCCAGTTCTCGATGCCTTCCACGTAATGCCACATGCGGTCGCGGTTGATCAGGCGCGCACCGGCTGTTTCGCTGATGCCGAGCATGCGCCCGTCGACATGCGCGGGTACGCCGCACAACATATGCTGCGGTGGCGGGCCCAAGCGTTCCGGCCAGTTCTTGCGCACCAGTTCGTGATTGCCGCCGATGCCGCCGGAGGCGACGATCACCGCCTGTGCACGACACTCGAAATCACCGATGACCTCGCGTGAACTTCGCTTGCCGCGTTCAATACTGTCATCCGCCAGGCGTGCACCGTGCACGCCGATAACGCTGCCGTTTTCGACTAGCAATCCATCGACGCGGTGTCGAAAAGCAAAACTCAGCAGGCCCTTCGCCTGTGCTTCTCGCACACGCCGTACGAACGGTTCCAACACGCCCGGCCCGGTACCCCATGTGACATGAAAGCGAGGCACGGAATTGCCGTGGCCGATGGCGCCATAACCGCCGCGCTCCGCCCAACCCACGACCGGAAACCAGCGCATGCCCATGCGATGCAACCAGGCGCGTTTTTCACCGGCGGCAAAATCGACATACGCCTCGGCCCACTGGCGCGGCCAATAATCCTCCGGACGATCGAACGCCGCGGTGCCCATCCAGTCCGTCAGTGCCAGCGCATGCGAATCGCGCACGCCCATGCGGCGCTGCTCCGGCGAATCCACGAAAAACAGCCCGCCGAACGACCAGAACGCCTGTCCGCCCAGGCTTTGCTCCGGCTCCTGCTCGATGACCATCACGCGCCGGCCGGCGTCGATCAGCTCTGCCGCAGCAACCAGTCCGGAGAGACCGGCCCCGACGATGATGACATCGGTGGAGTGCATAGACAGACCCCTGAATGCGCCACGCAAGGCACCAACTTATCTCGCGTCCGGGCGTTTGCCTATGTGCGCTGCGCCAATCGTCATAGGAGACACGCATGACCGATGGCACGGCGTGACGTACGGCCCATGCCGCCGTCTGGCCCAACATTAAACCCTATATGCATTCGCTTGCATCCAAGTGTGCAATCGCTGCTGCTCCACAATCCGCATGCCGGGAGGGATTTACATGCGTCATCAGATGATTTCATTCGCCGCGCTGCTTGCCCTCGCCGCGCTGCTTGCCCTCGCCGCAGCCGGCGCTGCACCGGCTACGGATGTCCATGCGCATCATTTGTCCTGTTCCTACACCAGCGATTACGACGTGCAGATCAAGCCTAATGGCATCGCCTTTACGCGCGACGGCGGCCATCCGGGCGATGTCTTCATGCATGACGGCACGCTGCGCGTGGATGGCAATGACGTCACCGTGTCAGGCGCCGATGCCGCACGCCTGCGTGAATACGAACACGAGCTGCGCGACCTGTTGCCGGCGGTGGCAGGCATTGCGCGCGACGGCGTGGATATCGGCTATTCGGCACTGACCACGGTGGTGGCCACGTTGGCTGACAATGGCGATGAGCGCACGCGCCTGCTGCATGAATTGCGCGACCGGCATGACGAAGCCGTGCGCCATATTGACGGAACGATAGGGCAGGGTCGGTGGAACGCTGGCGAAGAGGGCGATGTCTTTGGCGGTGATTTGCAAAAGACGGTTGCCGATCTCGTCAGCAGCGTCACCGGCGACATCGTGAAGGATGCGCTCAGCGGCGATTCGAACCGGCTCGCTTCACTGCAAGCGCGCACGGATGCGCTGGATGCCTCGATCGACAAGGCGGTCGATGCACCAGCCGAAAAACTCGGCCGACGCGCCGGGGCGCTGTGCCCTCACCTGAGCCATTTGCAGCAATTGCAGCAGCAATTCCAGTTTCGTCTGCCTGATGGCGAGCGACTGCAACTGATTGAATCGAATATGGACCGTACCGATAAGGCGAGCTACGCCCAACGCTAGTCATCTAGCATCCCCCAATCCGTGCTCCCCAGCACGCGACAGTCACGCGCCCGGTTCCCCAGCCGGGCTTTTTTTCGGCGTTTCATACGGCAGGGAGCAAGCACAGGCTGCAATGCAAGGGGAATGGCCGGCTGCTAGGCTTTGCGGTCATCTGCCAAGGATTGCCCCATGTTCCAGCATCTTTTAAGCGTTTCCCGCGACGACCTGCTTGCGTTTCTCACAGGGCACGGGCCGGTGTGGCTGGGCGCGCTATTGCTGCTGTTGATCGGCAACTGGTTGGCCCGCCGGCTGGCGAATGTCTTGCATCGGGCGATGAGCCGGGCCGCCATCGACCCTACGCTCAGCGGCTTCATGCGCAATCTGCTGTACGGCGTGTTGATTGCCGTGCTGATCGTGATCGCCTTGCAAACGGCGGGTGTTCCCAGTGCGCCGCTGCTGGCCGCGCTCGGTGCGGGCGGCCTCGCCATTGGCCTGGCGCTGCAAGGTTCGTTGAGCAACTTGGCGTGGGGCGTGCTGCTGATCGTGTTCCGTCCTTTCCGGGTGGGTGACTATATCCAGGCCGGTGGCTCCGAAGGCACCGTGGAGGGCATCAACCTGATGCACACCCAACTGGTGCTGGCGGACAACCGCGAGGCTGTCGTACCCAACGCCAAGATCGGCGCCGACGCCATCATCAACTTCAGCCGGCGCGGCACACGTCGCTTCGAACTGCATGTCGGCATCGGGTATCACGAGGATATCGGCAAGGCGCTGGCGATCGTGCAGCGCTTGTTCGCGGCCGATCCACGCATCTTGCAAGACCCGGCCCCTACCGCCTGGACCGAAGGCCTGGCCGACAGCGCCGTGCATCTGCTGCTGCGTGCCCACACCAGCACCGGCGATTTCTGGCCCGCGCAAGCCGATTTGTTGCGCGCGGTGAAGGAAGGCTTTGAGGCCGAAGGCATCAGCATTCCCTTTCCGCAGCGGGAGATTCATATCGTCACGGGCCACGTCCCCAATAAATAGGACAATTGCGCCGCATACGTATGCGCATGGCCGGTTTAGGCGCATTCGGCATGTCCTGAATGGGTGCCGATTGCTATGATGAACGCCTTGTGGCCACCTCCGCCTTCCCCCTCGCGTGGCCGCTTCGTTTCCGCAGGAGAAATCATGGCCGATCTTAAAGAAGCCCGCGTCCCAGATATCGGCGGTCACAGCGATGTGCCCGTGATCGAGGTGATGGTCAAGCCCGGCGACACGGTAGAGAAAGACCAAAGCCTCATCACCCTGGAGTCGGACAAGGCCACGATGGAAGTGCCCGCGCCCTTCGCCGGCGTGGTCAAGGAACTGAAATTGAAGGTGGGCGACGAGGTGTCCGAAGGCGCCTTGATTGCCCTTATAGAAGCCGTCGGCCCAGCTGACTCCGCGTCCCCCTCTCCCTCTCGAGGAGAGGGCACGGGTGAGGGGCAAATCTCGCCACCAGCTCCAGCATCATCGCGCGCAAGCGCGTCCCCCTCAACCCAACCCTCCATCAAAGATGGGGGAGAGGGAGCGAAAGCGCCGCAAGTGAAAGAAGAACCTGCACCGGTCGGCGGCCGCAGCGTGCTGCCAGGCAATGCGCCCGAAGGCGATGTGGCACCGCAGGCCCGGCCGCCGTTCGACGCCAAACTGGTGATGCCGGGCGACGCCCCCTACGCCACGCCAGCCATCCGCGCCTTTGCGCGCGAGCTGGGTGTAGACATTCGCCAGGTGAAGGGCAGCGGCCGCAGCGGCCGTATCGTGCGCGAGGACGTCGCTTCCTACGTCAAGCATGCGCTGGCATCCGGTGCCCGCCCGGTGGAAGGCGGCAGCGTGGTGGCCGGCGGTGGTCTCAACCTGCTGCCGTGGCCGAAGGTCGACTTCGCCAAGTTCGGCGAAGTGGAAGAGAAGCCGCTCACCCGCATCCAGAAGATCTCGGGCCAGAACCTCGCCCGCAACTGGGCGATGATCCCGCACGTCACCCATCACGAAGACGCCGACATCACCGAGCTGGAAGCCTTCCGCAAGAAACTCGGCGAAGAAAACAAGGATCTGAAGATCACCCCGCTGGTGTTCCAGATCAAGGCGGTGGTCGCGGCGCTGAAGAAATTCCCGCAGTTCAACGCGTCGCTGGATGCGAGCGGCGAAAAGCTCATCCTCAAGAAGTACTTCCACATCGGCATTGCGGTGGACACGCCCGATGGCCTGGTGGTGCCGGTGATCCGCGACTGCGACAAGAAGGGCCTGCTCGATCTGGCGGCCGAACTCGGCGAGATCTCCAAGAAGGCGCGCGACAAGAAACTCGGCCCGGCCGACATGTCCGGCGGCTGCTTCTCGATTTCCTCGCTCGGCGGCATCGGCGGCACGGCGTTCACGCCGATCGTCAATGCGCCGGAAGTGGCGATCCTCGGTGTCACCAAGGCGCAGACCAAGCCGGTGTGGAACGGCAAGGAATTCGCCCCACGCCTGATCCTGCCGCTGTCGCTCAGCTACGACCACCGCGTGATCGACGGCGCCGTGGCCGCGCGCTTCGCGTCCTTCCTCGCCACCCAGCTCGGCGACATCCGCCGCCTGCTGCTCTGACGCGAGGAGAACATTGATCATGGCCAATACGATCGAACTGAAAGTCCCCGATATCGGCGGTCACGACAACGTGCCGGTGATCGAGGTGATGGTGAAAGCCGGCGACAGCGTGACGAAGGAACAAAGCCTGATCACGCTGGAATCGGACAAGGCGACGATGGAGATTCCTTCCAGCGCTTCGGGCGTCATCAAGGAGATGAAGCTGAAGGTGGGCGATGAGGTGTCTGAGGGCACCGTTATCGCCATCTTAGAAACCGTCGGCGAAGCCGACTCTGCGACCCCCTCTCCCCCCCGGGGAGAGGGCAGGGGTGAGGGGCAAGGCTCGCCGACATTTTCCGCAAGCCCCGCCCCCTCACCTCAATCCTCTCCCCGGGGGGGAGAGGAGGCGATGCTGCCGCAAGCGGCAGCATCGTCAGGAAGATCGGCAGACATCGAGTGCAAGTTGGTCGTGCTCGGCTCCGGTCCCGGCGGCTACACCGCCGCGTTCCGTGCCGCCGACCTGGGCGTCGACACCGTGCTGGTGGAACGCTATGCCACGCTCGGCGGCGTGTGCCTCAACGTCGGCTGCATTCCGTCCAAGGCGCTGCTGCATGCCGCGGCCGTCATCGACGAAGCCGAAGCCATGGCCGCGCACGGCGTGACGTTCGGCAAGCCCAAGCTCGAGCTCGACAAACTGCGCGGCTTCAAGAACAAAGTGGTCGGGCAGCTCACCGGTGGCCTCGCCGGCATGGCCAAGCAGCGCAAGGTGCGCACGGTGCAGGGCGTCGGCAGCTTCGTGTCGCCGAATGAAATGGAAATCGACACGGCCGAAGGCAAGAAACTGCTGCGCTTCGAGAACGCCATCATTGCTGCCGGTTCGCAGGCCGTGCGCCTGCCTGCGTTCCCGTGGGACGATGAGCGCATCATGGATTCCACTGGCGCGCTGGAACTCAAAGATGTTCCCGCCAAGCTGCTGGTGGTCGGCGGCGGCATCATCGGCCTGGAGATGGCCACGGTGTACGCCGCGCTCGGTAGCGAAGTGACCGTGGTCGAGTTCATGGATCAGCTCATCCCGGGTTCGGATGCCGACCTGATCAAGCCGCTCGCCAAGCGCCTGAACGGCAAGCTCAAGGGCGTGCATCTGAAGACCAAGGTGGTCGAAGCCAAAGCCACCAAGAAAGGCATCGAGGTCAGCTACGAAGGCGAGAGCATTCCGGCAACCACGGTGTTCGACCGCGTACTGGTCGCTGTGGGCCGCTCGGCCAACGGCAACAAGATCGGTGCCGACAAGGCTGGCGTAGCAGTCACTGAGCGCGGCTTCATCAACGTCGACACGCAGATGCGCACCAACGTGCCGCACATCTTCGCCATCGGCGACCTGGTCGGCCAACCGATGCTGGCGCACAAGGCCACGCACGAAGCGAAGGTAGCCGCGGAAGTTGTTGCCGGCCAGAAGAGCCACTTCGATGCGCGCGTGATTCCGTCGGTGGCCTATACCGATCCGGAAATCGCCTGGGTCGGCGTCACCGAGCGCGAGGCAAAGGAAAAGGGCCTGAAGATCGGCGTCGGCAAATTCCCATGGATGGCCAGCGGCCGCGCCATCGGCATCGACCGCACCGAAGGCTTCACCAAGCTGGTGTTCGACGAGGAAACCCATCGCGTGGTTGGCGGTGCCATCGTCGGCCCGCATGCGGGCGATCTCATTTCGGAAATCGCATTGGCGATCGAGATGGGCGCGGAAGCCGCGGATATCGGCCTCACCATACATCCGCATCCGACGTTGAGTGAATCGGTGGGCATGGCGGCCGAAGCTTACGAGGGCACCATTACCGACCTGTATATACCGAAGAAAAAGTAAGTTTCTTCATCACAAAAAAAGCCCGGAGTGATCCGGGCTTTTTTCTGTCGTAGGTTGGAGTGCAAACCCCAACATCGGGATGTCTGTGTGCAAGGAACTATTGGGGTTTGCACCCCCAACGTATGTGCTTCACGCAGAAAGCCCATGATCTGCTCTTCGGTAAAACGTTTCTTGACGTCCAATTTCCTTCGGTTGGGGAATTGGACTCCAAATCGCTGAGCTACTCAAAACTGAGCATGGGTAGCATGTTATTACCCTCATAAGCATTTGGGCTGTAGCTTAGAAGTCCCCTTAGTCGGAGACGGTCATGACTACTGCCGTTCAAAATTCCACAAATTATTTACCGGCTTCCAATGAGCTCCCATCGCACGTAACCGGAGCAAAGACCGATTCACAGGTTGACATACCGGTAAGCCCGGGGAGTGGTTTTCCCTCTGACAATTCTGGTAAAGAGGTTCTGGTGCGTGTAGCTCGCGCAATTGATAGTCTGGGAGGGGGGGCAGGGGTGCTTGAGTCGAATAAGCTACCGTCTCACCATCATCATTACAAACCTGAAGAAGTTCGCCCTGGAACGGACGATCACCATCCTAGTGAATTTTCCCCGACGGAGGGGGTCGGTTGGTTCACGAAATGAAACCCCTCGGTTCATCGGCTGAGCCTGAGAAGATGGAGCCATGATGGAGAAAAAAGCCCGGGCGATCCGGGCTTTTTTCTGTCGTAGGTTGGAGTGCAAACCCGGACATCGGGATGCGTGTGTGCAAGGAACTGTTGGGGTTTGCTCCCCAACCTACGTACTCTGCAAGCCAGCCAGTCTTGCCTCGACCTTCGCTGGAATGACAGCTCGCTCTGAAACAGTATCAGCGGACTTGGCTGTCGTAGTACTCCAGACAGTCTGTTCACCATGACGAAATTCCAGGTGCATACCGAAATTTTAGCGATTCATAGTGGCGATAGAGTGCCGCCTGTTCGGATGCAAGCGGGTAATAGCGCAGCCATAACTCATAACCGTCTTCGGCGCGCGAGGGCGCGATGCAAAAGACCATCGCCAACATCAAGGCGAGGGTTGCCATATGCGCAAGGAAGTACTTACGCCAAGCCCTCGAACAAGTCGCTTTGCGCCATGAAGCCGTCCTGATCCACGAAGCTGGACAAACCCACGCCGACCAGGCGATAGCGGCTCATCGCGACCTGTTCGACCCGTTCGCGTAGGGCGCAGGCCAGATCAGCCAGTTCGATGGCCGAACGCGGTCGCATGGAGGGAGTCAGGCTGCGGGTGAGCGTGTGAAAGTCGGAGGTCTTGAGCTTCAACACGATGGTGCGCGCAATGCGGCCACGTTGCCGCTCGCGCTCGTGCGCGGCCCAGGTTTTCTCGGCCAGGCGGCGGATATGCGGCTCCAGTTCGTCAAGTGTAAGGTCATGCTCGAAAGTATCTTCCGACGACACTTGCATGGTGAGTTGATTGGGCTGCACCGGGTGGTCGTCGAGGCCGAACGACAGTTCATGCAGGCGCCGGCCCCAGCGGCCGAAGCGCTGTTCAAGTTCCTCCGCTTGCAAGGCGCGCAGCTCGCCGACCGTGGCGATACCCAATGCGGTGAGCTTCGCTTCCATCACTTTGCCCACGCCGGGCAGGCGATTCACCGGCAGTGGCGCGAGAAACGATGTGACTTGATGCGGACGGACCACGAACAGGCCGTCCGGTTTGTTCCAGTCCGAGGCGATCTTGGCCAGGAATTTGTTTGGCGCCACGCCGGCCGAAGCGGTGAGTTGGGTTTCTTCGCGGATGGCCGCACGAATCGCTTCGGCGGTGGCCGTGGCGGAGGGCAGGCCGGTCTTGGTGGCGGTGACGTCGAGGTAGGCTTCGTCCAGCGACAGCGGTTCGATCAATTCGGTATACCGCGCGAAAATCCCCCGCACCTGCCGCGATACGGCCTTGTAGCGCACGAAATCCGGCGGTACGAAGATCGCCTGCGGGCAAAGCCGTTCGGCGCGTACCGCCGGCATCGCCGAACGCACGCCGAACTTGCGTGCCTCGTAACTCGCCGCACACACCACGGAGCGCGCGCCGCGCCAGGCCACCACCACCGGTTTGCCGCGCAGCGATGGATCGTCGCGCTGCTCCACGGATGCATAGAACGCATCCATGTCGACGTGAATGATCTTGCGTGACGCGTTGGACACGTGGCGTGCGAGTGATGGCGTTGATGGGATTCTAGTACGTGTGGCCTCCTGGTCTCCGCTTCCGGGGAAGCATCGGCTCGCCATGATGCGCTCCCTCCCCTGCGGTAGCAGGGGAGGGTTGGGGTGGGGTTGCTTGTGCTTCAGCGTGCAATACGTTGCGCCAGAAGCAGGGTTTCAGCCCAGCCTGCGTGTTTCGCGCGGCAACTCTTGCAGGCGCTCCAACAGCAACCGCGCAAACCGCTCCGCCGCATCCAGCCGCTCCGCCAGGAACAACGATGGCTCGATCACTTCCAGCTCCATCATCAGGAATTGCCCTTTCACCACCACACCATCCACACGTGCATAGATCGGCGCCTGATGATCCAGCGCAGCAACAGCCGTCAAGATTCTGCTGCCTGCCTGCACGATGGATTCGTCGGGTGTGGCTTGCGCCATGCTGCCGCCATGCTGTTCCTGCACGCGGTAGTCGCCTTCGGTGGGACGCTTGAGCACGGCATGGCTGTAGGTGCCGCCGAAGTAGATCAGAGACCATTCGCCATGGCTTGCGATCTCCGGCACGAATGGTTGCACGAGATAGTCCAGTTGCGGCGGCAACTTCGCCAAGGCTTGCTCAAAATCCGCCGCGCCTGCGGTGCCGCGCACGGTATGCCATGCACCGCCACTCACGGTCGGTTTGATCACCACGTCGTGGCCGTCCATCTGCGATAGCGCCGCATGCAGGAAAGCGCCTTGCGCCACCCGGGTGGGAATGATCGGAACGCCATGCCGCTCGAGGTCGAGCAGATAACGCTTGTCGCTGTTCCACCGCAGCATGTGCGTATCGTTGATAACGGTGACGACATGTCGATCCAGCGTATACGTCCAGGCGAGAAATGCCGCGTAATGCTCGAAGTAATCCCAAATGGTACGGATCAGCACGGCATCGAACGTCGTCCAATCCACGTCGGGATCGTTCCAGACGCATACGGTGGGTTGTATGCCGAGCCGTTCCAGCACGGCAAGGAGATAGGCGTCATCCGGATGAATGGATAAGAACTGCCGCGACGAAGCAATGGCGAGACGAAACTGCGGAGCAGGCATGAGGACACCTCCAAATCAATGGGGTGGGCGCCCTTGAACATTGTGGTCGGCAGGCCGAGCGTGGCGGATGGATGTCCGTCGCAGCACCCCTCGGGGCCGATGCGCCAGCGTAACGGGTCATGGCGCGTGACGGCGGGAGTATCCGGGACGGCGTTTTGGCCTGTCAACGTGCCTTATGGGGCGCTGAACTAATTAGAGTGTCCTTGGCTCATTGTGCTGTCTCCCCCGGTGGCGTTGGACTGGCGCTAGGGAGATTCCGTCTGCACCAGGTAGATGCGCACGTTGGCTTGTCCGCTGGGCAACTCCAGCGCGCTTCCGTTGTGGATGCGCACGTCGTTTTGGCCGGGTGTCATGGCTTGGTGGATGGCATCGCGCAATAGGGCCGAGCGCTGCCGTGTAGCCATTAGGCTGGGCATGCGCCAAATCGCCCATGTCGCCGCCAACGCGGCGCAACTGAGTGCAGCAATCCGGATGTAGTGGCGCCGGCGCCATGTGGATGGTTCGCGAGCGATCATCGCTCGTTGCAGGCGTTGCAGGCCGCCCGGCGGTGGCTCCAGTTCGTGCAGCAGGTGGCTCAATTCACGCATGAAAATGCCCTCCCAGCAATTCCTTCAGCCGCGCGAGTGCCAGGTGCTTGCGCGAGGCTACCGTGCCGGCCGGTACGCCCAGTACCTTGGCCATTTCAGCGCCGCGCATGCCGCTGAATTCCGAGAGCAACAGAACCTCGCGCCACGCGTGCGGCAATTTTCGCAATGCCTCGCGCACGCGGCGTTCGGCGAGGAAGTCCCCATTGTCGCTGCCGATATTCAACGCTTGCATGGCTTCTTCATCGATCGGTGCGTGTTTGCGTAACACACGCCAGCGCAGGCGGTTCTTCGCCAAATTGAGCGCGGTGGTCCAGACCAGGGCATCGAGCGTGTCTTCGCTCACGCCGGCTTGGCGCTCCCACACACGCATGAAAGTGTCGTGGATCAAATCCTGGCAATCCTCGCGTTGCCACAGTTGGCGAAAAAGCACGTTGTACAGCGGCTTTTCCAGCCGCTGATAACAGGCATACAACGCCTCCTTGCGCAGCGTCATGCGAAGGCTGGCTTAGTGTGAAGAATCGATGCGATCAGCGCGCACGACCAGCAAGCGCCAGCTTTTCTCGCAGGGAGCGGATGGAGTGGCGGATGTGTGACAACTGCCAGGAGCCTTGGCCAGCAAGGTGTATTGGCCCAGGCGCGTATCCAGGTGGGCCTGCACGCCCATCATGGCCTGGCCCAGCATGGTCATCGACACGCCGGTGGGCATGTTGTAACTCACATCCATGCTTACTACGTCACCTTGGATGGCGCCGACCTGGAAATCGAATTGCTCCATCGAGCCCTGGTTTTTCAGCGTGAGCGAACTGCTGTGGTTTTCCGATCCAGCAGCCGAAATGGCTTGCTCGAGATGAAAGCTCGATGGGCCCATCGTCTGGCGCAGGGCAGCAAGGCTCGGGCCGAGTGCCTTGAGTGCCGGATCGTCAGGCGCATCACCTGGCTCAGCGTTGATGATCCAGGCATGTAATTCCACGGGCGTAGCCTGCGCCTTGCCGGGTGAGGAATCGCGCAGGTCCGCAATCGCATCTTTGATGGATGCCTGCGTATCTGCCGGTGCATAGATCAACAACTTGCCCGGCCCTGCCATCGTGACACTGGCGTTTTTGTTCAAGACCCTGGCAAGTGCGCTGCTCAGCACGTTGGTCTGGGCCGGGGGTACGTCGTAAATCCTCAATGCCATGGTTGATGATGCCTGGCCGCCGTCGGACGAATGGCAAGCCGCCAGCATCGGCATCAGGGCGAACATGGTCAGCCGCGTTACGAACCGCATGGGATCTCCTTGTCGCGACCGGACGGCCGCCTTCACCCGTATATACACGTCAGCGCTGATTTTCTTCACAGGCGTCGGCTACCGGCCAGCGTCCCTAGGGCAAAGGTCACCGGACATCGGGTGCCGTCTCAGGGTAATGTCGCCACCTATGACTGACGACACCACCTCTTCTTCTTCCTACCTGCGCCGGCTCGGCATGTGGAGCGGCGCTGCCATCGTGGTTGGCGGCGTGATCGGCAGCGGTATTTTCCGCACGCCGGCCACCGTGGCCGAACGCACCGGCTCCGGCTTGCCCTTGCTTGCGCTGTGGGTGCTGGGTGGCTTGCTCACGCTGGCCGGCGTGCTGTGTTATGCCGAACTGGGCGCGCGGCGGCCGCAGGCCGGCGGTATCTATCTGTATTTGCGCGAGGCGTTCGGTGCGCTGCCGGCGTTCCTGTTCGGCTGGACCATGGCGCTGATCAACTACCCAGGCAGCGTGGCGGCGGTGGCGGTGACGTTCGCCGACTACGCCTGTCGCGCGGTGAGTCTGCCGGCAGTGTGGGTGAAGCCGGTGGCGGCAGGGGCGATCTTCTTTATCGTCGGCGTCAACCTGTTCGGCGTGCGTGCCGGCGCGTGGCTGGTGAACGTGTTTACGCTGTTGAAGCTGGCCGCGATCAGCATGCTGCTGGTGGTGGGCCTGGTGCTGGCGCATGGGCACTTTGACGGCATATTGGCGGTGGATACGACGGTGCACGTATCCACCGGCGCGTGGATCGGTGCGGTGTTGCCGGTGCTGTTCACCTATGGCGGTTTCCACTATCTGAACGATATGGCCGGCGAAGTGCGCGATCCGCAACGCACCTTGCCGCGCGCGCTCACCTTGGGCCTGGTCGGCGTGGTGGTGTGCTACGTGCTGGCGAACATCGCTTATCTCGTCGGCCTGGGCCATGCAGGGTTGGCGGCCAGCAAGGCGCCGGCCGCGGATTTGATGAGCAATATCTTCGGCTCGCGCGGCGCCACCATCATGGCGATCGGCATCGCCTGCTCCACCTTCGGCTACTGCAGCATCGCCATTGCCGGCGGTGCGCGCGTGCTGCAGACGATGGGCGCGGATGGCATGTTCTTCCGTTCGGTGGGGCAAATCGACGCACGCTGGCGCGCGCCGCAAGTCGCGTTGGCGGTGCTCGGCTTGTGGGCCATCGTGCTGATCATCACCGGCACGTTCGACTCACTGGTCAACTACACCACGGTGGGCGAGTGGCTGGGGCATGCTTTCGGGATCGCCACTCTGTTCTGGTATCGGCGCAAATTCGGTGCGCAGAGTTCGCCTTACCGCGTGCCGCTGTATCCCGTTTTGCCGTTCGTGTTCGTGGCGACGGTGTTGGGCGTGATTGCCGCGACGGTGATCAGCACGCCGCACGATGCCGGCATGAGCCTGGTGATCATCGTGCTGGGCGTGCCGGTGTATGCGTTGTGGCGCAGATGGAGTTCGCGGCGCGCGTAGGCCGGGATGTTCCAGCACCATGAAACCGTGAGCAACGCTGGGACTATCATCGCAACCTGCCTGTATCACGGACCCTTGCGGATGAAATCGATCGCTGCATGCACGATGTTGTTGGGTTTGCTGCCATGCGTCAGCACGGCGGCGGAGGTTGCCGATCTGGCGACCTCCGCCAGGCCTGGAAACATTCAGTTGCAACACGTGCAGCGTCTGGGCCAGATGGGGCATGACGCACACGGCACGCCGCTGCAGCGTTACGCATTTCAGCCGGGCAGTCAGCCGCAGATCGTCATCACACCCGCAACCGGCAGTTGGAATTGGAACGGGCAGGGTGCGCTGCAGATCGCATTGCAGAACGCCATGCCATGGGCGGTGACGCTTGACGTGACGATCGATGGCGCGGCGGGGCAACGCCTGCATGCCCAGGTCGGTTTGCCGGCCGGTCCGGCGCAGACGCTGGTGATTCCCCTGCACGCGACGTCGCCCCGCGCGTTCGGCATGCAAGTAGGGCCGCCGATGCCGTTCGACGATCATGGCCATGCCGTTTTCGTCGCTACGCTGGTGGAAGGGGCGATCGATCTTGCGCAGGTGCACGGCATTCGCCTCGGCATGCCGACGCCGCAAGCGGCGCAGCAGTTGTTGCTGGGCAGGCTGGAAACCAGCGTAGGCGATCGGGCCTTGCAGGATGCTTATCGCGGCATCGTCGATCAGTGGGGCCAGTACACGCGTAGCGATTGGCCGGAAAAGATCGACAGCGACGCTGCCTTGCGCAAGGCGCATGCCCAAGAGCAGCGGCGCTTGAAAACGCAATTGATCGAGCGCCATGGCTTGGATGCCTATGGCGGCCGTGACGATACCCCGCTGACGCGCACCGGTTGGTTTCACACGCAAAAAGCGAACGGCCGCTGGTGGCTGGTTACGCCGGACGGGCATGCGTTCTTTTCGCTGGGGCTCAATACGATAACGCCCGACGACACGCGCACGTATGTGCAAGGGCGCGAATCGATGTTTGTGGATCTACCGCCGGATCAATCGCCGTGGAGCGCATTTTATGGGGCCAGCGATACGCGCGATCCCGAACGTGCAGCGAGTGCGGGCCTTCCCAATCACGGACGCTGGTTCGATTTCTACGAAGGCAATCTCTACCGCGTGGATGGCGCCGGTTGGCTGGCTGCATGGCGCAAGCGCACGCTCGATCGTTTGCAAGCCTGGGGTTTCAATACCATCGGCAACTGGAGCGACAAGGTGCTGACCGAGCAGCATCGCTTGGCGTACACCTTGTCGATCGCCATCCGTGGCCAGTTCGGGAACGTTTCAAGTGGCTACGATTATTGGGGGCGCATGCCTGATCCTTTCGATCCGCGCTTTGCGGAAGCGGCCGATCGATCGATTGCCCAGGACACGGCCGCATCGCGCGATGATCCCTGGCTGCTCGGTTACTACGCCGACAACGAACTGGCATGGGCAGGGCAGGGGCCGCAAGGGCATTGGGGCCTGGCGATGGGCACCTTGCATGGCGACGCGCACAGCGCAGCCAAGCAGGCGTTTATCGCCATGCTCAAGCAGAAATACGGCGCAGCATCGACGCTGGCTTTCGCGTGGGGCATCACGCTTGCGGATTGGTCGGCGCTGGATGCGGTGAATTTTCCCGCGCCGGAGCCGAACGCCGCGCATCCGGCGATCGCGGAGGACTACAGCGCGTGGTTGCGCCGCTATGCCGATCAATACTTCAGCCTGGTCGCGGCGGCCATGCGTCACCATGATCCGCACCATCTTTTCCTGGGGGGCCGCTTTGCGGTGAATACACCCGAAGCGGTGGCGTCATGCGCCAAGTACTGCGATGTGATCAGCTTCAACGTGTATAGGGATCTGCCGCAACACGGTGTCGATCTCGATGCGATACACAAGCTCGACAAGCCGGTACTGATCACCGAGTTTCATTTCGGTTCGGGTGATCGTGGCCCGTTTGGCAAAGGAGTAGTGTCGGTGGGGAGCGAAGAGCAACGCGGCGTGGCTTATGCGCACTATGTGCAGGCGGCGGCGAGCGATCCGGCGATCGTGGGGACGCATTGGTTCGAGTACGTCGATGAGCCGGTGACGGGGCGGCTGCTTGATGGGGAGAACAGTCACACGGGGATGGTGGGCGTGACTGATATTCCGTTCGAGAGTTTTGTGGAGGCAGTGCGCAAGGTGAATCTTGGTTTGCACCATTGAGGCGCGTCACCTGATTCGCACGAAAAGCTTCAAAGGTTCCTTTCCGTCATTCCGCCCTTCGCCGAATGGTGAGATGAGGGTCTATCGCAAGATTCGACCCTCAGCCCAGCCCTCTCCCCAAAGAGGGGAGAGGGAGCAGAGCGATCAATACCGATAATGGTCCGGCTTATACGGCCCTTCCACCGGCACGCCGATGTACGCCGCTTGATCCGCCGTCAGCTTGGTCAGCTTCACGCCGATCTGTTCCAAGTGCAGGCGCGCCACTTCCTCATCCAGCTTCTTGGGCAGGCGATAGACGGTCTTCTCATACTTGTCTTTGTTCGCCCACAGGTCGAGCTGGGCCAACGTCTGGTTGCTGAAGCTGTTGGACATCACGAAAGCCGGGTGCCCGTGCGCGCAACCGAGGTTTACCAGACGGCCTTCGGCCAGCATGTAGATGCTGTGCTTCGTCTTGCCGAAGGTGTAGCGATCCACCTGCGGCTTGATGTTCTCGCGCGTCACATCCTTGGCCGCGTTCAGGCGATCCATCTGGATCTCGTTGTCGAAGTGGCCGATGTTGCACACCAGGGCGTTGTTCTTCATCGCCGCCATGTGTTCCAGCGTGATGATGTCCTTGTTGCCGGTGGTGGTGACGTAGATATCGGCGGTGCCGAGCGTGTCTTCCACGGTGGTGACCTGGAAGCCTTCCATCGCCGCCTGCAG
>NZ_DAIOEU010000054.1:0-32130 GCF_036746095.1 Dyella sp. | reverse complement strand
AAGAACGGCGAAAAATTTCTCCGGACAGCAGTGCGCGAAAGCGGGAATGACGGCCGTATGGGTTGCCGCAGACGTATATGGGGCCACGCAAATTCCTTGCCGGACAGCAGAGGGCTTTCGCCGGAATGAGGTTTCGTTTTTTTGGCTGCGCAGGTTGGGGTGAAATCCAAGCTCCGGCATCGGCATAAAAAAAAAGAATTCCATCCAGGCCTGCTGACCCGAATCAAACCTCCAGCCTGTCGTCCTTCCTCGCCACCAGCGCGTACAACGCCGGCATCAGGAATATGCTGATCAGCAGGCGGGTGAACAAACCACTGACGATGACCAGCGCAAACGGCCGCTGGGTATCGGTGCCCACGCCCGTGGCGAGCGCGGCGGGAAGCAGGCCGAGCGCGGCGACCAGGGCAGTCATCATGATCGGGCGCAGGCGCAGGAGGGCGCCCTGCCGGATGGCCTCGGCAACATCGACGCCTGCCCGGCGCAATTCATTGACGTAGGAGATGTAGACCACCGCGGTTTGCACGGACACGCCAAACAGCGCCAGGAAGCCGATGCCCGAAGATACGGAGAACGGGGTATCGGTAAGCCACAACGCGATGATGCCGCCGACCGGTGCGGTCAGCAGCACGCCCAGCACCGTAATGAACGGGAACTTGAAATTGCTGTACAGCGTGAACAGCAACAGGAAAATCAACGCCAGCGTCAGCGGCAAAATCACATTCAATTGCGCGCGCGATGCGGTGTATTCCGTGTACTCGCCGCCCCAGTCCAGGCGATAGCCCTGCGGCAGGGAAACTTTCTTGGCGACCTGTGCCATGGCGTCGCCGACAGCACCGGCAAGGTCGCGCCCTTCCACTGAAAACTGCACGCCGATGTAGCGCGAATTATTTTCGCGATAGATAAACGAGGCGCCATTGGTGACCTTGATGTCGGCAAATTCCTTTAACGGAATCTGCTGGCCGCCCGGCGTGGCGACCAGGATGTTGCCGATTTCTTCCGGGTTGTCGCGGTATTGGCGTTCAAGCCGCACCACCAGGTCAAACTGCTTTTCCTGCTGCACTACCTGGGTCGCGACGTCGCCGCCGATCGCGGTCTGGATCAGCGCGTTGATGTCGGCGACATTCACGCCATAGCGCGCAATGGCGGCGCGGTCGATCTTGATCGTGAGGCTGGGCTGTCCAAGCTCCTGTACCAGTGTGACGTCGCCGATGCCGCGCACGTGTTCCAGCACCTTCCTGATCGCCTTGCCTTTCTCCTGCAGCACATTGAGGTTCGGGCCGAAGACCTTCACGGCGAGCGCACTTTTCAGCCCTGTTTCGGCCTCGTCCACCGCATCCTCGGCCGGCTGCGTGTAGTTGAACATGATGCCGGGGAACGCTTGCAGCTTCTGGTTGATCGCTTCCGTCAGCTGCGCCTTGGTGCGATAACGCCCCTTCCATTCCGAATACGGTTTCAGTCCAACGTAGAACTCGACATTGAAGAAGCCGGTGGAATCGGTGCCGTCGTCGGGACGACCCAGCTCCGAGGCGACCGTGGTCACTTCCGGAAACGAGCGCAGGATGTCGCGGATCTTTGGCGTGATCTTGGCCGACTCGTCAAACGAAATCGTGTACGGCATGGTGGCACGCACCCACAGCGCGCCTTCGTCCAGGTGCGGCATGAACTCCGCGCCGATGCGCGGGATCAACAACAGCGATGCGCCGAGCAACGCCACCGAAGCCAGCGTGATCGCCCATGGACGCCGCAGACATGCATCCAGGCCCTTCGCATAGACCGATTTGATCGCCTCGAACACGCGGTTGCGCCGCTCGATCACGCCCTTGCGCATGAACCATGCGCACAGCACCGGCAGCAAGGTCAACGTCACGATCAGCGAACCGACCAACGCGAAGATCATGGTGTCGGCCATCGGCTTGAACAGCGTGCCCGACGGGCCCGACAACACGTAGATCGGCAGGAAGCTGACGACGATCACCGCCACGGCATAGAACAAGGGACGATCCACTTCGGCCGCGGCATCGCGGATGATCGCCTTGACGTCGAGCGGCGTGCCTTTGCGTTCGGCGATGAGGCGGAAGATGTTTTCCACCATCACCACCGCGCCATCGACCAGGATGCCGAAGTCGATCGCGCCGATCGACAGCAGGTTCGCCGAGGCTTTCTGCGCGTCCAGGCAAATGAACGCAAACAGCAAGGCCAATGGAATGGTGACGGCGACGATCAGGCCGGCGCGGAAATCGTAGAGGAAGAAAATCAGCACCACCACGACCAGCAACATGCCGCGCAGCAAATTGTCCTTGACGGTCTGGGTGGTCAAGGCGATCAGGTCGGAGCGATCGTAGAACGGCACGACCTTGACGTCCTTCGGCAGTATCTGGTCGTTGAGTTCCCTGGTTTTCGCTTCAACGCGCTTGAGAACGTCCTGTGTCTTCTCGCCCGTGCGCAGCAGGATCACGCCTTCCACGGCGTCATCCTGTTTCTCGTAGCCGAACTCGCCCAATCGCGGCGCGATGCCGATCGTCACGCGGCCAACGTCCTTGACCAGTACCGGCGTGCCGTCGTGCACGGCCACCACCACGTTGCCGATGTCTTGCAGCGTCTGCATGCGGCCCACGCCGCGCACGTAGTAGAACTGGCCGCCCTGCGAGTAGAAGCCGCCGCCGGCATTGGCGTTGTTGGCGGCGAGCGATGCTTCCACTTGCGCCGCGGACAAACCGACCGAAGCGAGTTTCGCCTGGTCCAGCAGCACCTGGTATTGCATGGTGCCGCCGCCAAAACCCGAATCGTCGGCCACGCCGGGTACGGATTTGTATTGCGGCTCGATGGTCCAGTCTTCCAGCGTCTTCAGCTCCATCGGCGAGCGATCCGTGCTTTGCAGCACGTAGCGATAGATAAGGCCCGATGGCGATGACATGGGCGATACCGACGGCGTTACACCGCTGGGCAGGCTGATGTCGCCCAGGCGGTTGAAGACTTCCTGCCGCGCGAAGTAATTGTCGGTGCCGGTGTTGAACGTGATGATCACGTCGGACAGGCCATACAGCGAAATCGAGCGTGTCGTCGCTGTCTTCGGAATACCGTTCATGCCCAGCTCGACCGGCACCGTGATCAGGCGCTCGACCTCTTCCGCGGCATGGCCGGGCCACTGCGTGATGATCTCGACGATCGGTGGCGACAGATCCGGATAGGCATCCACCGGCAAGCGCTTCAGCGAGTGCATGCCGGAGCCCGCCAAGACCAGCGTCAACAGGATCACCAGGAACGATTGTCCCAGCGACGCACCGACGATCCGGTTCATGAATGACGCGGTGCGCGACAGCGTCTCGTTGGGGGGTGGGGTATCGCTCATTGGTTTTGCATGAACTGGACGAAGAGGCCGCCGTCGACGACGATTTGGTCGCCCGCGCGCAAGCCGCTCGGGATCTGGAATTTGTCGCCCACGCGATAACCTTGCGTCACGCTTCGCCGCGCAAAGCTGCCATCGGCCTGCAGCACATAGACGAACGGCAGGTTTTCGTCGTCGCGCAGCACCGACGAGACCGGCACCAGCATGCCGTTTTCGGTGTGTTGCGAATGGATGCGCACACTCACGTACATCTGTTTGCGCAACAGTCCTTGCGTGTTGTTGACGACCACGCGCGCGGCGACCATGCGCGTATCCGGGCTCACCAGGTCGGCAACGTTATCGACCTTGCCGGTGATCGGCTTGGCATCCGTGCTGGTCAGTACATCCGCGCTGTCACCGACATGCACGGCGGAAAGGTCGGCATCGGAAACCTGCGCCATCACCCACACGCGCGACAGGTCGGCGACGGTGAAGCACGCGGTGGTTCCCGCCTGCAGCAACTGCCCCGGCGAGATCAGCTTCTCGACCACGGTGCCGGCGATAGGCGAGCGGATCACACCCTGGATATGCGCGATGGACCGCCCCTGCTCGATGTCCTTGATGGTTTGCGGATCGACGTTCAGCGAGAGCAGCGTTTGCTTTGCGGCGTAGGCGTCGGCTTCGGCGCTGGCGGCATCGGTCTGGGCCTGGTCGGCTTCCTTCTGCGCAATGCCTTGGTGTTGCAGCAGGTCCTGGTCGAGGTCGGCCAGCCGGCGCGCCGTGTGCGCCGTGACCAATGCCTTGCGATAGGTGCTTACCGCCGTGGCGAAATCGGGTGAATCGACGTAGGCGAGCGGGTCGCCCTTCTTCACTTTGTCGCCCGGAGAAACCACCAGGCGCGACACCGGGCCGGAGATCGGGGCCAGCACGCTGGTGGACTGGTCGTTGTCGAAATCCACCACGCCGGTGGTATCGATGCTGCGATGAAACGGCCCGGCCGCAACCGTATACAACGTGATGTGCTGCCGCTGCGCCGCCGTCAGCGTGACGTTCACCGATGTCGCCGAGGCGGTCGGCGAAGCGCCTTCATTGCTGGACGAGCAACCGCCGCTCAGCGCAGCCATCAGCAGCACGGCGGCGACGCTCGCGCATCGCACGCCAGGTAAGGAATTAATGTTCATCGTGATCCTGATTCAAAGCCGAACCATGCCACCAGCCGCCGCCGAGTGCCTGAAACAATGCCGCGGTATCGGCAAACCGGTTTGCCTGCGCCACGATCAGATTGATGCGTGCCTGCTGGTACGCCTGCTCCGCACTGAGCCACGACAAATAGCTGGCGTAGCCGTCTTTCCATTGCCGCTTGGACAGATCGAGCGTCACCTTGGCCGCATCGTTCGCTGCCGAGGCGGCCTTCAACGCCGCGGCATCCTGGTCGAGCGCAACCAGCGTGTCGGCCACGTTTTGAAAAGCCGTGAGCACGGTGCTGCGGTATTGCTGGGCGGCTTCCACGTAGGCCGCTTTGGCGGCGCGTTCCTGATGCAACAAGGTGCCGCCCTGAAAAAGCGGTGCCGTGATGTCGGCGCCGATACCCCAGAAGCCGGTGCCAGAATGGAACAGCTGGTTCATCGCCAGTGCGGTGCTGCCCGCGTTTGCGCTCAGCGTGATATTCGGCAAGCGATTGGCCGTGGCAATGCCGATCTGCGCACTCGCCGCGTGCATGTTCGCTTGTGCCTGCAGCACGTCCGGCCGCTGCTCAACCAAGGCCGAGGGCAAACTGACAGGCAAGTCTTGCGGCAAGCTCAGCTGTGCCAGGTCGATGGTGCCGCTCGGCGCGTTGCTTGGAAAACGCCCGACCAGCACGGCGAGCGCGTCGCGTTGTTGCGCCAGTTGCTTGCGCAGCGGCGGCAACGTCGCGGCCGTTTGCGCCAGTTGCGATTTCTGCGCCGCCAGGTCGAGGCCGCTGGCATAGCCTTTGTCGGCCTGGCGCTGCAGGATCTTCACCATGTTGGTGTTGATGTCGATCAGCTGCTGCGTGGCGTCGACCTGCGCCTGCAAGGAAGCCTCCTGCACCGCTGCGACTACCACGTTGCTGCTGAGCGTGATGTGCGCGGCAATCATCTGGAAGCGCACGGCGTCTTCCTGCGCCTTCAATGATTCCATCGTGCGCCGGTTGAGACCGAACACGTCGGGCACATAAGACACGTTGAGCTGCGGCGTAAACAGGTTGTAGAGATAGGCGTTGTTGTTCGGCGTCGGCGAAAGCGTGCCGGATTGACTTTGCCGGGTGGCGGAAAACTCGGCAGACAGATTCGGATAGAAAGCGCCCCGTTGCGCCAGCACGTTTTCGTGCGCCACGGACAAGGCGGCCTGGGCGGCCTTGAGGTCGGCATTGTTTTTCAGCGATTCGTCGATCAACGCATTCAATGCAGGGGAATGGAACAACGTCCACCACTCGCGGCTTACCTCGCCCCCCATCACGAAACGCTGCGCCTCGCCGCCGGCAACGCCGGGCGTGGCCTCGGTGGTGCCGAGCGGCGTGGCCGTATAGCGGGAGACGTCCGGCGCCGCGGGTTTCTTGAAGTCAGGGCCGACCGCACAACCTGCCATCACCAGCGCCACGGCCGCGAAGCAGACCCGCGCGGGCCGCGCAGCCAAAACGAGGTTCCTGGCACGGCGGGCGATCATCGCGTGCCGCCGTGATTACGTGAGCCACCCATTGCACAGCTTCCGATAAATGGGTCGACGGGAATCGCCACCCTGCCCCGAACGTGATGATAGTGCCCCCGCCGCGGAGGCGGATAATGACTATCGATCTACCAAACCCGGCAAAAAGCCGCATCCGCGCCGTTCGGTTTGCCGCAAGCTTTTGCGCTCCTGCCAGTAAATTCCCATGTTCGCGGCGCGTGCACTTTGCCATAGTCGGCGCGGCATGGAACGCCGCACCGCCACGCGTGCGGTCGCCAATGGGATGTCACTTTGCCGCAGTTGGGTAGGCGTGCTGGATGTGTTTCATGCCGATCGCCGTGAAGCAGTCAGCATGCAAGTGGCTCCAGCTCAACGGTACTGACTCAAACCTTTTTTTGCGCGAATGCCGCAAAAAACACGAATCGTCGTCCCGGCGAAAGCCGGGGCCAGGGACTTTTGTAGATCCTCAAATCAATGGACCCCGGCTTTCGTCGGCCGACGGTATTTGAGCTAGCACCAATAGCTTTTGGCTCACCTGCGTGCTCGTGATGAGTGTGCCGGTAGCGTTCTCTCACCACCTTGACGTCTACCTTGCGTTTACGCGACTTTCCCGCCACGGGACCCAAGTCATGCGGCTGCCACCATGCGACGCGAGATAGCCATCATCGTTTTCCCCGGGTTTCAACTGCTGGATGCTGCCGGCCCGGTTGCCGTGTTCGAAATGGCGGAGCGTTTTCGGCCGGAGAGCTACACGATCGACGTGCTGGCACCGGGAGGCGGCATCGTGCGCAGTTCGTCTGGCGTGTGCCTGGCGGCCGCGCCAATTGAACCGAAGCGGTTCGACACGGTGATCGTATCGGGCGGCAACCTGGCGCAGATCGAGGAAAGCCAGGTCGATATCGTGACCTGGCTCGGCGACGATGCATGGCGCCGCGCGGCCGGCGTTTGCTCCGGCGCGTTCTTTCTCGCGGAAGCCGGACTGCTTGACGGCCGGCGCGCGACCACGCATTGGGCGGCGGCGGAACGTTTCCGGTTGCGCTACCCGGGCGTGCGGCTGGATCCCGACCGAATGTTCGTGAGGGATGGCAATGTGTGGACCTCGGCCGGCATTTCGGCCGGAATCGATCTGGCCTTGGCACTGGTTGAAGACGACCTCGGCCCCGGCATTGCGCGACGCACGGCGCAACAGCTGGTCGTGCATCAGCGGCGGCACGGCGGGCAGTCGCAGTATTCGGCGCTGGTTGAACAAGGCGGCAAGACCGGGCGGTTCGGCGAACTGATCCACTGGATGCGCACGCGCCTTGCCGAACCCATGACCGTCGAGCGTTTGGCCGAGCGTGCGGCGATGAGTCCACGGAACTTTGCCCGCGCCTTCACCGCGGAGATCGGTGCGACCCCGGCGAAAGTGGTGGAAGGATTGCGGCTGGAGGCTGCGCGCATCGCGGTGGAAACCAGTCATGTGCACCTGGATCACATTGCGGCATCGACGGGTTTCGGCGATGCGAGCCGCATGCGGCGTGCTTTTATTCGTGCGTTTGGTACGTCGCCGCAGTCTTTGCGGCGAAGCATGGGCGTTTAATCGCAACCGAGACCCGACATGGCGCGCACGGGCCGTGAATATTGGAATTCGTGTTGGCCGTTTTTGTCCGGAAATTGTCCTTGCCGCTGCGGGTGGAACCGCTGATAAAAGCAATGTTCCGAACTCAAGGGCAGCTCTATGAATTGCCTTAAAGCAAAGCAGGCAGCTCCATCATGGCGAAAGACGTCTCCCTCTCCTGCTGCCGCGGGGGAGGGAGACGATCATCGCCAACGTCACGTTGCGTCGCACTGTTACGCCATCAGACGAGCGGCGGCCAATTTATAGAAATGCCCTTTTGACCAGCCGAACCACCTTCGCCATTCCGGCGAAGGTCAGGGCGGAGTGACGATAAGAAATTCCTTCCACACGAGGATTCGCATGCGCTTGATCCTGTTCGTTTCAGCATGGTTTTTATGCCTGGGTGCCGCGCAGGCTTCGGCATCCACACCCGCGCCATCGACAACCACACGCCTGGACCACATCCTGCTGTGGGGACGCGGCATCGATCAGGTCACCGCGGTCATGGCGGTCAAGCTGGGCTTTCAGGTACGCCCCGGGCGCGATCCCGGCGGCGTGGCCAACCGCTATATCCGCTTCTCCGACAGCAGCTTTATCGAGCTGCTCGGTATCACCCGCGCCAACCCCACGTTCGATCCGGGCATGAAGGAAGATCAGCAGGCGCTGAAGGGCGGCCCAGGTTCGCGCAGCTTCGGTTTTCGCACCTCGTCACTCGATGACATCCATCGCTCGCTGCAAGCGCTGCATTACGCGGTGACGCCGTTTTTCTCCGGCCCCGACAGCAGCAAGCCTGGTTGGCGGTTGTTCGCGTTCGACCACGCACCGTTGTCGAGCAACACCTTCTTCATCGACTACGCCACCGACTACGCCCCCGACCAGTTCGACCCCAGCCGTGCCGACGACTACCGCGTGACGCGCGAGCATCCCAACGGCGCACGTGAACTCACGTCGATCTGGCTGCTATCGGGAGACGCCGAGGCCGATCGCCATCAGCTGGAAAAAATGGGTTTCGGCCATGCGGTGCCGGTGAACCTGCCGGCAGTCGGCGCGAAGGGATTCTGCGTGCCGGTCGGCCCAACGGCGCTGCTGGCGCTCCAGCCCGACGGCGCGGGCCTGGCGCGCCAGATCATGGCGAGTGGTGGCCCACGCATCCTGGGCGTGAGCTTTGCGGTGAGCGATCTAGGGCGTGCGCAACGCTGGGTCGAGCGCGGTTATGAGCGCAAGTTGGCCACGTATCGCGGCTTGTCCGGTCAATCCATCCTTGCGCCCACCCAGGAAGACCTTGGCCTGGCGATCGAATTCCACGCGATGCAACCGGGCAAGGCGCCCTGCCCGGCCGCAAGCCGGTAGCAACGCCGCGCCGAACCGCGCCAAGCTTGTTACTCCCACCCTGGGTACGTCCAGCGGCAATCTCTCCGGCGATCGCCAAGCACCGGCAACCACCGGTAACGGCACGACACGAGGAGAGATCGCATGAAAGATATCGCTGTGTGGGGCTTCAGTTGGGTACCGCCCTTTGCCCAGGGCCTGGTGCGCGACCTGCGCGTGCGCTGGGCGCTGGAGGAAGCGGGGCTTGCCTACGAAAGCCGGTGGATCGGCACCGATGAACGACACTCCGACAGCTACCGGCGCAAGCAGCCTTTCGGCGTAGTGCCCGCGCTCGATAGCGACAGCGGCACCATGATCGAATCCGGCGCCATCCTCTACGCCATCGCCGAACAATGCGAGGCGTTGATGCCATCCCGTCAGCGCACCGAGACACTCGCCTGGATGTTCGCCGCACTCAACACCGTCGAGCCGCCGCTGTGGCATCTGTTCGTGATCGATCAACTGCACAACGGCGAAGCGTGGGCAACGTTGCGCCGTCCCGGCGCGGTCGAGGAAGCGAAGGCGCGGCTGGCCGCACTGTCCGCGTGGCTTGAGGGACGTGACTATTTGCTGGGACGCTTCACCGCCGCCGATATCCTGATGGCGACCGTGCTGCGGTTCGTGCGGCATACGAATCTGGTGGCGGAGTATTTGCCGCTCGACAACTACCTCAAGCGCTGCGAAGCGCGGCCGGCATTCCAGGCGGCCTTGCGCAATCAGGAAGCCGGTTATTTGCGCAACGCGCCAGTGGCTGCGTGACCTTGAAGCCCAGGGATGCTCTGATCTATTCCACGTACCCGTCCTGAATCCCGATTGCCAACCCGATCTTGGCTTGCCATTGCGCATCGATGTGCATGCGCTGGCATGCTTCCTTCCAGTTCTCGGGACGGGTGCGGAGCAACAGCTGCACCGCTTCGAACGCCTGATCGATCTTTCGACCGTACGCCCCACGTGCCTTTTGCCATGCCGCCTCGGGGATTGGCCCCCACGCCGTCGTCATCACCATCAGGTCGATCATGTCGCGATAAAGCACAGCCTGGTCAGTGCCGCGATCGGTATTGGCCAGGAGTTTTTCCGCATAGAGGTCGGCGCGGCTCAACACCGGCACGGGCAACGCATCGATCATTCCCCCGGTTGCATCAATGCGGTCTTCATGAACCAGCTCGAGTTTGATCGGCGCGCCATCCACCAACACAGCGGTACGCACACCGTAGCGGTCGGCCAGCAGCGCAATCGCCGTTCCTCCGGTGAAGTATCACGAGCATTTGATCAGCGCCTCGGGGTTGAACGCATGCAGCACGGTCATGATGCGCTGGTGGTGCACCGGTTAACCACTAAATCGCGAGTCCATGCGTTCTGGTGGCATGACCGAGCCCCAATCGACAGTGAGTCATAAGGGGGCGGTTATCGCCCGGGGATGGACGCCACGATCCGATCCGCCAGCTGCCCAAGCAGTTGGCTCAATGCTGCCGCCTGTGCTGCTGCATCGTGACTGGCCATGTTGGCCGTCAGCGTCAACTGTTGCGTTTGAGTCGCATGCGGCGGGTGGCCGGACAGCAGTGCCCAGGACACTTGCAGCGTCAACGTTCCGTTGGCGTCCGCCTCGCTATGCAATACCGTCACCACCAGTGTGCGCGTGCCGGCTGGCGCGGGGGCATCCGGCAGGATGAAGGCGTTGGCTGGCAAGCGCGCCAGCAGATCCTGCGCCAGCGTGCGGCGCATCATTTGCGCGAGCGGTGCGCCCCAGCGGTCATTGTCGTGGACCGTCAGCTGATTGGCCGAATCCTGCGTGACCACTTCAGGGCGATCGAGCTCGGCGGGGATATGCACGGCGGTGAGTTGCACCGGTTGTAGCGGCGTGGTCATGCGCGGCGCGGTGGAGGGCGCTGCGCTTAGCGTGACGTAGCGCGTGGGCGGGCTATGCGCGCATCCGGCCGCAATGGCGATCAGGATGCTCGCCACGGCCGCTCCCATGGCTTTTGTCTTGCGAGCAGTGCGCATCATGGTTTTTCCTTCTGCTTGCCGCGGATGAGCGCTTCCGGATGGCGATCGAGATAATCGGCCAGCGCACGAACCGAGCGCGCGGCGTCGGTGAGTTCACGCAGGGCTTCCGGCAAGCCGTTTTGGCTGGCCGCGTCACTACCGAGCGTGCGGTTGGCGGCGGCCACGGCTTGATCGGCTTCACTCGCGGTTCGGCGCAGTTGCGCGACCAGCGGGCCGATTTGCGGCGACACTTTCTGCAAGGTGCGATCGATCTGCGCCACGGAGTGATCGATGTGCTTGAGGCTGTCCTTGATCTGCGGCGACGCGGATGCCGCCAGTCCGTTGATGCGCGTGGTAATGCCCTGGATCTGCTCGCCGATCTGCTTGATCGGAAGATCGTCGATTTTCTTGATGATCTGGTCGGCCCTGGACGTCATCGCGTCGATGTTCGAAGACGGCATGCTGGGAATGATCGTCTCGCCGTGGTCGTCGGTCAGCGCCGCATTCGCGGCGCCCGCCGCGAAGTCGAGGCTCACCTTGCTCGGCCCCACCAGCGGCGGGTCCTGGGCCAGGCGCGCACGCAATCCCTGCGCAACGAGACGCTTCAACATGCCATCGACAAGCGGTCGCCAATCACCGTTGGGCGGGGCTGCGCCCTTGATGTCGAGCGAGGAAGGATCGATCGCGATTTGCACCGGCGTATGGAGCGCGCCCGTGCTTGCATCGTAGTCAAGATGCACGCGGGTAACGGTGCCGACGTGAAAACCGCGCAACTCCACCGCGGCGCCGTCCTTGAGCCCGCCCACCGCACCATCGAAGCGCACGCCGTACCTCACCATTGGGCCGTGGTCGGGGGGAAGCGCCGGCTTACGATCGCCACCGTTGAAATGATCCATGGGTTTGCCAGGCCCGGGTTCCATGTCGATTTCCGGTCCTGACACCATCGCCTTGAGCGACGCCGGGTCGCTCAGATCAATCTGTCCACCGCGCAGGAAAAATTTCGTGCCGCTGCGCAGGTATTTCTTTTCGTCGCTGTCGATCTTGAGCGTGGCTTCGATGTGCTTGCCATCCTTGGCAAGCGCCACGTCCGACACCTCGCCCACCTTCACCCCCAGCATCATCACCTTGGTATCGCGCGGCTGCATGCCGTAGGCGTTGTCGAATGTCACGGTGACGGTCTCGCCGCCGTGGACGAGGGCGCGGATACCGAGCCAGATGGCCACGCCCAACGCGGCCACCGGTACCGCCCAGATCCAGCCCGGCCACCAGCTGCGCCGGGCCTGTGCCTGCGTGCGCCGCGGACGCGTGCTGTTCACGACCGTCTCCTGCGCTGCGCATCCCACATCAGGCGCGGGTCGAACGCACGCGACGCGGCCATGGTGAAGAACACGACCAGCGCGAACGCCGGCGCACCTATCGCCGCTCTCGCCGAGGCCAGGCCGCCGAAGCGGATCAACGGCACGAACGCGGCGATGGTAAAGACGTCGACGTTCGACCATCGTCCCAATTCGTCGATCAGGCGGAACAGATGCGCTTTCAAGCGCAAATGCTTTCGCGACTGGCGCTTCACCGAAACGATGAACCACCCCATGCCGGCAATTTTTGCCACCGGTATGACGATGCTGGTGCAGACGATAAGAATGCCCAGTGGCCACAGCCCGGCCTGAAACAACTCGAACACGCCATCGGCGATGCGTTGCGGCACCACCTGGCCGAGTTGTATCGAGAAGGTCATCGGAAACAGATTGGCCGGTAACGTCAGCACGAGCGCGGCGAGCGACAACGCCCCGGCCCGCACCACCGCATCGGGCTTGCGCGTACGCAGCGTCCATCCGCAACGCGGGCAGGACTCCCCTTCGCACGATGCCGGCGCTATCAGGTCGCACACCGTGCAGGAGATCACGGGTTCGTCTCCCACCAATTCCTGGTCCGGGCAAATGGCGCGCCAGACGGTGCGCCGGTCGAGCGTGGCACGCGTGAGCATCGACATCAATGCGGCGGCGATGAAGCAGTAGCCGCCTGCACCGATCAGGCCGGTCAGATTCTGCGTCACGCGCGAATAGCCGACGAAACAACCGACCAGATACACATCCGGCATGGCCCAGATATCGAGCCAAAGCACCCAGCGAAAGAGCGTGCCGACGTGCTTGAAATGCCATCCGAACCGGACCGCGCCCAGCACCCACGCAAGCACGCCGAACCGCACGAATGGCAGGACGATGCCGAATATGCCTAGCAATGCCGCGAGGATGACCCAACCGCCTTGCCAGATGGCCACAATGCCCGACGCAAGTACCGACGAGCGTTCGCCGCCCAGCAGATCGACCGTCATCAGCGGCGCCAGATTGGCGGGGAAGAGCAGGATGAAGGTGGTCAAGGAGCAAGCCAGTGCCGCGTTGACGCTGCGTCCGCTACGGCGCTCCAGGGGGTAGTGGCATACACGGCAACGTACGAGAGACCGTGCGGTAAGCGGCGGGATATCTTCGAGCGCGCCGCATTCGGGGCAGCCGATCGTCATGTGGGGTTGCCCTCGGCTAACTGTTACTCACCAACGTTTCACTCCGTGTTGCATCGTCCTGCCGGGTCATTCGAGCGTTGACGATGATTTCGCGTTCGTGCCGGCACATGCATGGCGAATGCGCGTGGAGGCCATTGCGGCTGGAACCGTATTAACCTCCTCGCCGTTGCCACGACGTCAATGGGTGATCATGTTGCCGCCCCGTAGGCGGACAAAACGCCAAGAGGCGGTGTGACGATTGTGAAAACAAATGGGCCGCCGTTCCGATCCACGCAAGTGCTTACGGCAGATCGCTCATCTCGTTGAACGGCCGGATCTCGATCTCGCTCGGTCCCGGCATGGGGTTGGGGCAACGCTTCACCCAGGCCACCGCCTCGTCCATGTCCTTGACTTCCCAGATCCAGAAGCCGACAACCAGCTCGCGGGTCTCGGTGAACGGCCCGTCGATCACCGTCCGGCCGGGGCCATCGAACACCACGCGCCTGGCCTGCGCAGTCGGCTTGAGACCCTCGGCCATGACCAGGACGCCGGCCTCGCGCAACGCATCGTTGAACTTGCCCATCGCCTGCATCATCCCGTCCATCCATTGCTTGGAGAACGTTCCCTTTTCGCTGTCCACGGTTGCCTTGACCAGCACTAGTGCGCGCATCTTTTTTCTCCCGCTTGGGCTACGAACAGATCGGCTTGCATCAGGACGACGAATGGTGCGGGTGGAAATCGACTCCATCCTCTAGACCCACGGTGCGGAGGTTGCCATCCCAGCCTGCATGGCCTTCTTCCGCTTGAGTGCGCATTCAAACCGGCTCGCAACATTCATGCCCCGCTTCGCGCATGGAACAACTATTTTCGTCGTGTTTCCAGGTTCACCCACGCCAATGAGGCATCCATGAAAACACGCATTCTTCTCGCAGCCGCCCTCCTGGTCTTTGGCGGCGCCGCCGCAGCAGCGGATCGGTCAGGTGCTACGTCCGCACAAGACGTCACGGACATCCAGCAGGTTATGGATACCTATCACCATGCGGTCGCCGCGCACGATGGCCAAGGTGTCTCGGCGCTGTTTCTCGATCATCGCGGCCTGTTGGTAACCGCCTTGTCCGATCAAGCGTTCGCCGCGGCGAAGGCGAAAGATCCCTCCCGGCAGAAAGTCCGCATCATGAGTTGCCAGGACTTTGCCAAGTTCGTGGCAACCACAAAATCAACTCTGGACCCGCGCCATACCGACGTGCAGATCAGGAGCGACGGTACGGTGGCGTCGGTCTATTTCCATTTCGATTTTGTCGTGGATGGCAAGGTGGAAAACCGCGGCGATGAAACCTGGCAGCTGATCAAGACGGCCGATGGATGGCGCATCGTTGCCATTACCTATTCGTCGAATCCCGGTGCGGCCTAAGGCAACATTAGGGCAACACTGATTGAGTATCGCCGTCGTCACTTCCGCGGATGCAACCGAGTAGGATGACAGCTGCGCTCGGCAAGATGACGAGAACGATGCTGCGCCCTATTCATAACCTCAATCCGCGCGAAAAAAATGCCCGCCTGCGCCTGGTGCTCCCATCGCTGCTGGCGTGGACGGCCGTGGGTATCGTTTTCGCGATGCCACGTTTTATCTCCGCCGCGGCATGGTGGTCCATCCTGCGCGACTCGCTGGCGCAGTGGTGGGCATGGGGTTTGCTGGTGCCGGCGATTATCGCCATGGACCGGCGCCTGCCTATCGCAGTGACCAGCCTTGGCAGACGGCTCGCCGTGCACGTCGTCATTGGCATTCCGGTCACCTTCGTACACAGCTATCTCACGGCGGCATTGCAGGTACTGATGGGCGTGAAGGCCTGGCAAGACGCAGCCGGACTTGGCCCTTTGCAAGAAGCCCTGAAGGGTGAGTTTCTGTGGAGCCTGCTGGTCTACCTGCTTGTCGTCGGGGGTTGGCAAGCCATGCAATACAGCCAGCAGTATCTGGCTTCGCAACTAAGGCTTGAACGGCTGGAACGCAATTTTTCCGAGGCACGCCTGAATGCGCTGCGCATGCAGCTGGATCCGCATTTTCTCTTCAATGCCTTGAACACCATCTCCTCGCTGATCACGCATCAGCCCAGGCATGCGCGCGACATGATCGAGCAGTTGGGCGACCTGCTGCGGCTTTCCCTGGAATCCGGCCGCCGGCAACAAGTGCGCCTGGGTGAGGAACTGGAATTTCTCGGCCATTACCTGGCCATCCAGAAAACGCGCTTCGGCGATAGCTTGCACGTGATCATCGACGTGACCGCCGCGACGCGTGAGGTCATGGTGCCGAGCCTTATCCTGCAGCCGTTGGTCGAGAACGCGGTCCGTCACGGCTTGTCACCGCGGCCGGGAGGCGGCACCGTCTGGGTGCGCGCAACGATTGATCGTGCCGTGTTATGCATCACCGTCGAGGACAATGGCGTCGGGCTTGGCGAAGGCTGGAACGATCGCGCCGGCTTGGGCCTGGGCATCACGCGCGAACGCATTGCCGTGCTGCATGGCGCGCAGAATGCGGATCTCCAGATCGGTCCCCGCGAAGGTGGCGGCACATGTGTTCGTGTTTCGATACCCACCAGCACGGCGGATGGATACGGCCATGAGTGAGAGAGGCGCTTACCGGGTTCTCATCGTCGATGACGAGCAGCCCGCACGCCAGCGGCTGCGCGAACTGATGGACAACGATGCCGACGTGGCCGACATCATGGAGGCCGAGAACGGACTCGATGCGGTGGAAGCGATCCTGCAAAAGCCGCCGGACATCGTATTCCTGGACGTTCAAATGCCCGGGCTCGACGGCCTGGGCGTGATCGATACGATCGGCATCGAGCGCATGCCCGTGACGATCTTCGTGACTGCCTTCGACCAGCATGCCGTGCGCGCGTTCGAATCGGCCGCCATCGACTACGTACTCAAGCCGTTTGGCGATCAGCGCATGCAATCTGCCTTCGCCCGCGCCAAGGCACGCCTCGACGACAAGCAGGTGCGCGAATTCGGTGAAAGCGTGCTCAAGCTGCTCGACCACCGCCACCTGGAAAAGCCGTTTCTTGACCGCATCGTCATTCGGGAACGCGAAAAGACCGAACTGATTCGCACCGAATCGATCGATTGCATCGAAAGTGCCGGCGTCTATGTGGCCTTGCACGTGGGCGCAGAACGCATCATCCACCGTGCGGCGCTTGGCGAACTGGTGGCCCGGCTCGATCCGCGCCGCTTCATTCGCGTACACCGCTCCACGGTCGTCAATGTCGACAGCATCCTGCATCTGGAACCTGCCACGCACGGCGAGTTCGACCTCGTGCTGCGCGGCGGCCACCGCGTGCACGTCAGCCGCACGTTTCGCCCGCTGCTTGAAGCGCGCCTTGGACAACCGCTGTAAAGCGTTCCCGCCCTGCCAGTCCGGCATCTATTTGCCCTCAAGCGGCCGCCGATGCTCCACCTTGTTGCCTGCGCGGTCGATCAGCTGACGCGGGACGCTTGATGTTCGCGAGGAACTGTCCCCTCCCCTGCCTCACTGCGAGTGTGACGTTTCGTGGTTTGCTGGGCCAAGTGCGCGCATTGCGATTTTCACATGAGCCGCGTGGGCTCGAAAGCTCGCTGGGGCGACATGCCAGACTACGTATGCAGGGAACCCATGCGTCGTGGTGTTGATGGCGTGTGAAAAGCCATCCGCGTCGTCTTGAATGTTGAAGCAACATAAGCACTGGCGTTGCCGGGCGTATTTCTTCGCCGTCACTTCACGGGACGGCTCGCACGATCCTCGCCACCGTTCAACGATGGCAAGCTGCATGGCCGACCAGCCCCGTGATGTGTCCAAAATTCCCTGGTGGAAACGCTTTGGCGCAGGCTTCGTAACGGGCGCGGCCGATGACGATCCCAGTGGCGTCGCCACCTACTCGCAAGTGGGAGCGAAGTTTGGCTACGCCATGCTGTGGGTGGTACTGCTCACCACACCGCTGATGATCGCCATTCAAATGGTCAGCGCGCGCATCGGGCGCGTTTGCGGTGCGGGACTTGCCGACGCACTGATTGCGAATTTCCCCAAGCCGGCGGTATGGACGCTGATCGTCCTGCTGGTGGTGGCCAACACCATCAACGTCGGCGCCGACCTGGCTGCCATGGGCGCTTCGGCAAAGTTGCTGATCGGCGGTCCAAGCCTGCTGTACGTGCTGATCTTCGCCACGGGATCGACGGCGCTGCAGGTCTACCTGTCGTTCGAACGGTACTCGCCGATCCTGAAGGTGATCGCCTTGAGCCTGTTTGCCTATGTCGCGACGGCTTTCGCGGTGCACGTGCCGTGGGGAACGGCATTGCGGTATTTCATCATTCCACATGTGCAATGGAACACGGATTACTTGACCGGTATAGTGGCCGTACTCGGCACGACGATCAGCCCTTATCTGTTTTGCTGGCAGGCGGCTGAAGAAGTGGCGGAGCTGCGCGAAAACCACGGGCGCAAGCTGCTGCGCGACACCAGCCGCAAGGCGGACGCCGAATTGCGGCGCATCGCGCTGGATACCACCGTGGGCATGATGTTCTCCAACATCGTAGCGTTTTTCATGATCGTCACCGCCGCGGCGGTTCTGCATGCCCACGGCAAGAACGACATTCAGTCGGCCTCTCAAGCCGCCGAAGCGCTACGCCCGATCGCCGGCCGCTTCGCCTTTACCCTGTTTTCCTTGGGCATCATCAGCACCGGCCTGCTGGCCGTGCCCGTGGTGGCGGGTGCCTCGGCGTTCGCCGTCGCCGGCGCTGCGCGCAAGCCATACGGGCTCTCGCGCAAACCGCGTCAGGCCAAATTGTTCTACGGCGTCCTGGTGGGCAGCATGGCACTCGGTACGGCGCTGGCGTTTTCGCCCATCGATCCGATCAAGGCGTTGTACTGGAGCGCCGTGGTGAACGGCGTGTGCGCGGTTCCGTTGATGGCGGCGATCATGCTGGTCGTACGGCGCAAGAAAACCATGGGCGAGCACGTCGTGGGCGGCTGGCTGCTGTTTTGGGGGTGGCTTGCCACCGCGGTGATGGGCCTGGCAGCGGTGGTGATGTTTGCGACGCTGGGCAAGCAGTGAAACCACCTGCGCCAGCAGGCTTTCGATCCGGCAGGTTATTCCTGTGCCTGATGCAAGCGCTTGCGCAAGTCGCCGACATCCGATGCGGAGACGGCACTGCCGTGGTTTCCCCATGCGTTGCGTATGTAAGTCACCAGCGCCGCGATCTGCTCGTCATCGAGTTTTTCCGCAAAGCCAGGCATGGCCAAGGCAGTGGGCGCGGCGCGTGTGGAAGGTAGCCTGGCGCCTTTCAAGACCGTGGCGATGATGGTGTCTGGCTTGGCCGCCATGACGCTGTTGTTGCCGCGCAACGCCGGGAACACGCCTGGTTCGCCGCTGCCATTTTCCATATGGCAGCCGGTGCATTGATCCGCGTAAAGGCCGCTACCGTCGCGCATCACTTGCACGTCCGGTGTCGATGGCCGGTCCGCTTGCGGACCCTGCACGCCTTTGAGGTAAAGCGCGATCGCGTGCAGGTCGGCCTGGCTAAGGTTCTGTGTGGATTGTTCCACCGCTTCGGCCATCGGGCCGGCGGCCGTTGCCTGCCGGCTGCGCCCGGTGTGCAGGTAGTCGACGATATCCTGCTCACTCCATCGGCTCAGGCCATCGTCGTTGCCCTGACCCAGGTTGGGTGCATAGACGTCTTCGGCGAAGCCGCCTTGCAGGGGATGTTGCTGGTCCGCCGCGCCCAGAACGTTCTTGCCCGAATGGCACGCGCCGCAATGGCCCACGCCCTGCACCAGATACGCACCGCGATTCCATTCGGGTGATTTGTCATGACGATAAACATACGTGCCCGGCTTGAAATACAAGGTATCCCACACCGCCATGCTGTGCCGGCTGCTTACCGGCCACGGCAGTTCCGGTTGGCGATCAACCTGGCGCACGGGAGCCACCGTATCCAGGTAGGCCTTGATGTCGTGCACGTCGGCGCGATTGAGCCGCGTGAACCATGGATACGGAAACGCCGGGAACAGATGCCGGCCTTGCCGGTCGAGGCCGTTATGCATGGCCTTGTAGAAATCCTCGTCCGTCCAGGTGCCGATGCCGGTGTCGCGGTCGGGCGTGATGTTGTCGGAATAGATCACGCCGAATGGCGTGGGCACCGGACGCCCGCCCGCAAATGGCGCGCCGCCCTGCACTGTGTGGCAGGCTTCGCAATCGCCGGCCTGCACGAGGTAGCGCCCGTGCGAAACGCTGGCGAAGTCGTGCGAACCAAGCCGGCTTTGCGTGCCGGATAACGCCATCGGCAGGCAACCCAACGTGACCAGGACGAGTGCGATGCGTTTCATGGCTACATCAGCGGGCCCGGGTTCTTGATGTAGCGCCGGATGGCGTCCGCCGCCCAGAAGGCCAATGCGCCAACCGTACCGGTCGGGTTGTAGCCGGGGTTGTGCGGATAGACGGCCGAACCCATCACGAACAGATTGGAAACGTCCCACGATTGCAGATAGCGGTTCACCACGCTGGTGCTCGGGTCTACGCCCATGGCGGCGCCGCCGGTGTTGTGCGTGGTTTGATACGGAACGATGGAGTAGTGGCCGGGGCGGTCATCCACTTTCATGCCCTTGATCGGCATGGCGCGCGCAATGCGTGCACCCTGGTCGGTGACATATTTCAACATGGCATGTTCGTTCGGCTGGAAGTCGAAGGTGAGCCGCAGCAGCGGATTGCCGTAGACGTCGGTGTAGGTCGGGTCCAGGTCGAGATAATTGGTGCGGTAGCTCATCACGCTGCCATGTCCCTGGATCCAGGTCGAACGCAGGTAATCCTCGTGGATGACTTTCTTCCAGCCCGAGCCCCACTGGGGCGTTTTCTCCGGCAGGTATTCCTGCAGGATCGGCCGGCCCCCGGTGTTCCACAGGCAGAGGTAACCCCCTCCAATAAAATGCAGCGGCCCGTGATCGAAATTGTCGCCGTTGAAATCGTCCACCACCTGCCCTAGCGCACCGGCACCCATGAACGGATTGATGATGTCCTTGAAGGTGACGCCGATGGTGCTGCTGGCCTGGTAGGCGTAGTTGCGGCCGACCACACCCTTGCCCGTGTTCGGCTCGTAGGGCGTGCCGATCTTCGACAGCAGCAGCAAATGCACGTTGTGATACGCGAACGCGCACAGGATGACGATGCTGGCCGGCTGCTCGTACAACTTGCCTTGCGCATCGACATACATCACGCCGGTTGCCTTTTTGCCGGTGGAGTCGGTGTTGACGCGGGTGACGTCGCAGTAAGTGCGGAAACCGAAATTCGGTTTCTTCAGCAGAACCGGCAGGATGGTGGTTTGCGGGCTTGCCTTGGAATAGTTGCCGCAGCCGAACCATTCGCAAAAACCGCAGAAGGTGCATTGCCCCATTTGCACGCCGAGCGAATTGACGTACGGCTTGGACGTATTCGCCGCCGGACAGGGAAACGGATGCAGGCCCAGCTCCTTCGCGGCCTGGTCGAACATGGTGGTGGACGCGCTGCGCTGTAGCGGCGGCAGCGGAAAATCCCGGCGGCGCGCGCCTTCGAACGGATTGCCGCCCGGCTGGATCTGGCCGCCGATATTGCCGGCCTTGCCGGAAATGCCACAGAGGTATTCCCAGCGATCGTAATAGGGCTCCAGCTCGTCGTAGGTAACACCGAAATCCTGCAGGTTCATCTCGGGCGGAATGAATTTCTTCCCGTAACGCTGCTCGATATGGCTGCGCGCCACAAAATCCGTCGGCAGGAATCGCCAGTTCTGCCCGTTCCAATGCACGCCGCCGCCACCAACGCCCGCCGCGGGCAGAAACGACCCGAGCTTGCGCATTGGCAGCGCCATCTGATCCATGCTGTTGCGGAAGGTGATGGTTTCGCGCGCCGGCTGCTCGAACGTCTGCTTGCGTACCGCATAGCGCAATTCGTCCTGGATTTGCGCGGTGGAAAAATCCGGCACCGTGTCACGGAAGGCGCCGCGCTCCAGCGCGAGTACTTGCAGGCCCGCGTCGGTCAACTCCTGCGCCAGGATCGAGGCCGTCCAGCCGAAGCCGACCAGCACCACGTCCACCGCCGGCATGCGCTTGGCCAAGCTCATGCCTCTTCCTTCGGTGTGCGGCCGCCGAGGCTGACGAAAGGTTGCTCATACGGTTGGCCGAACTTGCCGATCTCGCCGAGATAGTTGTAACGCGGCCCTGGAAAGCCGATCAGCTTCCAGCCGATGAAGTTTCGATTGCCGCCGTAGATGGGATCGGCAAAGAAGCCTTCCTTGGTGTTCGCCAGCAATGCATGAAAGAACGTGTCCTTGGGCAGGCCTGCCATCGGTACGTCGCCTTTTTCCAGCGTATGCAAGACCTCGTCCATCTTGGCCGCGGGCAGGTCCGCAAAGACGGCACCGTGCTGCTGCTTGCAATAGGCATCCACCAGCGGAATCGCCGTGCGGTACAGCTCCGAAGGCGTCAGCGAGAGCTGATAGCCCTGCTGTTCCGTGCCCAGGTGCCAGGGCCCCTGCATGTACGAACTGGACGCGCGCCCGAAGCTCCCGGCCAGTTGGCTATCGATGAACTCCGGCACGCCTGCCTCCAACGCACCGGGACCCAGATCGTCGGCGGGAATCAGCCGCGACACCGCCGCACGCACGAAGCGCATTTCGCTGGAGGTGAAGTATTTGGTTGCCGAGACCGGCGGCCCAGAGGTACTGCAACCGACGAACAGCAAGGCCGAGAGCGTGGTGACGGAAGCGGCAAGAAAGTGTCGGCGCGCGATGCAGACCGTGTCTGCGCCGTGTGAGTCGTACTCGATTCGCATTGCATCGCGCATGCCGCGAGGCCCGTTTTACGTCACATCAACCGGCATAGTGTGATGGGTGTCGTTGCAACGTAGTGAAAGGTGCATGGGGAAGGCGAGAAGATGCGGGCGATGCCGATCTGCTCCCATCCCCTGCGATGCTATTTCAGAGCGAATCGTCATTCCGGCGAAGGCCGAGCGAAAAACGTGGGGATACCTCGGCCCTAGCCCTCCCCTGCTGACGCAGGGGAGGGAACCACACCTCGCGCAGCTGAAGCTCAACGCTGATCCATTGCCTGCGAGGGAAGGAGCGCATCAGTGCAAAACTCAGCAACACGCAGATGATCAAAAAATCAAACCCCATATGCCCTTAGTCATGCTTCCCCCGCGCCGTCAGCTAGCCGAAACTCGGGGAACGGCTCCAAGGGGATACCAACATGCGCTTCAATCAACTGGCTACGGCCTTCGCCGGAGCGTTGGCTACGTTCGGACTCTCATTGCTCGCGGCCACGCCGGTGGCCGCACAGCAGAAACCCGACCCGCAGGCGGAACTGATCGCCAAGCGCAACGCCACCGAGAAGGAGCTCGAACAGGTGGCCGTGATCGACCGCAAGGTGATGATCAAGATGCGCGACGGCAAGCTGATGGCTGCCGACATCTACCGCCCCAAGGGCGACGGCAAGGTGCCGGTCATCTTCGTGCGCACGCCGTACAACTTCAATTTCTGGGACGTGAAACTCGGCGCGCCGCGCGACATGACGCGCGAGCTGGAAGCGGTGAAGCACGGCTACGCGTATGTGGAGATCCAGGAGCGCGGGCACTTCTTCTCGCAGGGCAACTACGACATCCTGGGCATGCCGTTGAGCGATGGCACCGATGAACTCAAGTGGATGTCTTCGCAGCCGTGGTCGAACGGCAAAGTCGGCACCACCGGCTGCTCGTCGACGGCGGAGTGGCAGCTTGCGGTGGTGGCGCAGGACGATCCCTCGCTGGCCACCTTCAACGTGCAGGGTTTCGGCGCCGGCGTCGGCCACGTCGGCCCTTACTACGAGCAAGGCAACTGGTATCGCGGCGGCGCGGTGCAGATGCTGTTTATTTCCTGGATCTACGACTACGGCATCCAGAACCAGGTACGTCCGATGTTTCCGTCCAATACCTCGCAGGCGGAACTGGTCAATGCCTCGCATTTCTTCGATCTCGCGCCACAGATGCCGCCGGTCGACTGGGACAAGGCGTTCTGGCACCTGCCCGAGAACGACATCATCAAGGCGGTGGGCGGCCCGCCGGGCATCTACGAGACGCATATGCCGGTGGCGACCGGCGGCGACATGATCGCGCGCGCGCCGAATGACCCGGCCTGGTACAAGGGCGGCCTGTGGCACGAGAACATGAAGATCAGCAAGCCTGGCCTGTGGTTCATGAGCTGGTTCGACGTGTCGGTATCGCCCAACCTTGCCGCTTACAACGAAGTGCGCCGCACCGCGCCGAAATCTGTTGCCGACCAGCAATACGCCGTGATCGCACCGGTACTGCACTGTGCGTACACGCGCGCCACCGAGCACACCATGGTTGGCGACATGGACATGGGCGATGCACGCTTCGACTACAACGACCTCGTCTACGGCTGGTTCGATCATTACCTCAAAGGCGAAGACAGCCCGATCCTGGATAAACAGCCCAAGGTGATGTACTACCTGATGGGCGCCAATCGTTGGGAAAAGGCTGATACCTGGCCGCCGGCCGGCGCCACCACGCAGGATCTTTATTTCACCAGCGAAGGCCGCGCCAACACGCTCTACGGCAACGGCAAGCTGGTGGCCGCGGCGCCAACGACCGATCATCCCGATCAGTTCGTCTACGATCCGGCCAACCCGGTACCCACGTTCGGCGGCGGCGGTTGCTGCCAGGGCACCGCGGTGAAGTTCGGTTCCTACGACCAGCGTCCGCAGGAGGCGCGCAACGATGTACTGGTCTACGACAGCGAGCCCTTCAAGCAAGGGACGGAAGTCAGCGGCCCGATCACGGTGACCTTGTACGTATCTTCCAGTGCGAAGGACACCGACTTCACCTTCAAGGTGAGCGACGTGTACCCCGATGGCCGCGCGTTCAACATCACCGAGAACATCCAGCGCATGCGCTACCGCAATGGCTACGACAAGCCGCTGGCGTGGATGTCGCCTGGACAGGTGTACAAGGTCACCTTCCAGCCGATCGACACCAGCTACTACTTCAAGCCCGGGCACAAGCTGCGCGTCGATGTTTCCAGCAGCAACTTCCCGCGCTTCGATCGCAACCTCAACACCGGCGGCAACAACTACGACGAAGACAAATGGGTGATCGGCCACAACGCGATCCATCACGACAGCGAGCATCCGTCCAAGATCACCATTACCGTCGTACCGAACACCGCCTTGTGATTCGCTGGCCGGGCGAGGCAACGCCGAGCCCGGCCTGGCATGCCGCAGCGGGAATATCGGGGTTCGCGTTGCGCTCGCCCTGCGGGGCTACGGGACCAGCCTCTGCTGTACACGATCGAGCCCCTTGTCGACGGCCTCCCAGACGCCCTCTTCGCCAACCACCCGGCAGAAAAGCTCGTTGATCCCGCCGGGCGTGGCGTGTTCCCGCATCAGCATTGCGAAATCCAGCTCGCTACCATGCAGCGACGAGGCAATCTCGGCAAACATCGCACCGACATATTGTTGCGCTTCCCGTTGCGCAATCCCGTGCGCTGCGAGCCAGGCGCTTATCCGGTTCAAATAAAGAAAATGCGCTGCAACCGTTGCGGTCGAGGCAGAGAACAGATCGAACGCCGTTTCATCGGCAACCTCGATAACACGGCCCAGCCGATTGAACAACTCGCGCGCGAAATCGGCAGCCGGATACAACGGCGTCACACCACGTCGGATGGCAACGGACGCCAATGGAATGGCACGCGCGATATGCTGCACGGGAGCCACCAGCTCGCGTAGCATGCCGAGCGGCATACCGGCCATCACGCTTATCACGCGCTGGTCTCGAAACTGCAAATCCGGTATCACCTTCAGGGCATCGGATGGCCGCAAGCAGAGAAGCACGACATCGGATTGCTCCAGGACGGCTTGATTGCTGGCAGCAATGCGCACGTTGGGATAGCACGCCGCAAGCTTCGTCGCCCGCGCCACGCTGCGTGGCGAAACCAGAATATCCGGCGGGTTATCACCTTCGCTCAAGCCGGTAATCATCGCCGTGGCGATTGCGCCTACCCCAAGGACACCGAGCATCGCATTGCTCTCCGCATAAGTCGCTGACGAACCTTATACTCGTTCCACGCGGCTTCTGCGCAGCAGGCTGGAGTGAAGTCCCAGCATCGCCCTGCATCGAAAGCTGGGATTTCATCCCAGGCTACGTATGATCGCAAGCGCTCAACCCGACCGCGTCGCCACCACCGGCGGCACGTTGGATGCGCGCCGCGCGGGCACCAGCACGGACGCTTGCCCAAGCATGAGCATGACCATGGCGCCGATGACGATATAGAGCAACGGGAGACGCGCCGTTTCGTAATGCGTCATCAGCCAATGGTTGAGTTCGAACGCGAACAGCACGCCGATGATGGCGCCGCCGCCGGCGATCAGCAGGTTTTCCAGCTGGAAGTGGCGCAGGATGTCGATCTTGCGTGCGCCGAGCGCGCGTCGCACCCCGATCTGCCGATGCCGTTGCACCACCCAGAAACTGGTCAGCCCGACGATGCCTGCGGCGGTAACGCTGAGCAGGATGAAACAGATCGCGCCCATCAGCATGGCGGTACCGCGATCCGTGCGATATGCCCTGGCACGCAGTTCGGCGAACGTGTGGATGCCGGCGTAGGGTTCGGGCATCAGGCGCATTGGATTGAGATCGAACAGCGCCTTGCGGATTTCCTGCATCGCCTCGGCCGTGCGGCCGGGGCGTGCGCGCACCATGTAGTTGGACCAGGCGTCGTCTTGCCGAAGTGGCTCGATCACCGAGTTATAGACCCAGTCGCTGTCCGACCATCTCGGTGTCTGCAATTGCTCGACGATGCCCACGATGGTGGCCTGTTTACCATCCTGATACACGGTCTGGCCGAGCGCGTTGCCGTTCGGGAACAGTCGGTCGGCGACGGGCTTGCTGACGATGATGACCGGTGAGCCGGGCACGGCCTTGCCATGGCGGATTTCGTTGGGAGTAAAGTCGCGGCCGGCAATCAGCTTCAGTCCAAACGTCGAACGCAAATTTTCGTCGCCGTAATAATAGGCAGCGCGCACGGAGGTGCTTTTCTGATCCGGATCGAGCGAGACATAGCCATCGATGAAGCCGCTCAACAGGGGATTGCTGGTGGACGCCGCCACTTCCTGCACGTCGGGCAGGCTGCGCAGGGTTTCCAGATCCGCACGCTGCAGAGCATCGAGCTTCTCGATGGAAGCGGCGTCATCGCCGGTGGGCGCGGCCGGCCAGCGTTGCACGATGCGGATCAGGCCATCTTCCTGCATGCCGGTGGGGCGCATCATGCGCTGCACGTGATGCTCAATGATGAATACGGCATTGGAAACGATCGCCAGCGTCAAGGCGATCTGCAGCACGATCAGCGACGCAGCCACCTTGTGCCGCTTCAATGCGGCGAGAATGGGATGAACGGTCATGGCGCGATCCTCATTGTTCCTTCAATTGCCATGCGGGCGTCACGCGCGCCGCGCGATACGCCGGATAAGTGCCTGCAAGCAAGGTGGCAATCACGGCAAGCAATAGCGTAAGCAAGAGCAAGCCGGGGTCGATCTTCACCATGGCGGCGAGGCGCGCCGGCAACACGTCGCCGACGTTGCGCATGCCCATCAGGGTGAACAACAAGCCCAGCATGCCGCCACCCATACCGATCACGCCGGCCTCGGTAAGGTATTGCGCCAGGATGGCTCCGCGCGATGCACCCAGCGCGCGGCGCACGGCCGCTTCACCACTGCGGCGCAGGAACTTGGCCAGCAGCAGGCCCACCGTGTTGACCAGGCATACGATCAGCAGCCCCTGCGCCACCAGCAACGAAACACGCGTGTCGCTCGGCACCACGTGCCGGTAATCCAGAAACGCCGGTATGTCGCGCAGGCGCGTATTGGGCGCCCAGTGGAAGCGTCCCGCCTGTTGCTGTTCGCTGGCATAGGCGTCGAGATAGGCGCGATACTGTTGCACGGCTGCGGTGTCATCCAGTTCGACCAGGTAACCAATCCATACGCAATCGGACTGCAGCAGTTGCGAGAAAACTTCGCCGGGGTCCACTTCGCCTTTCCTGCAGCCATCCCAGCCGTTCTGGGAGATGTTGTTGGCGACGGTGTAGGTAAATGGCAGGAACACGTCCGGCAGGTCCGGCCCGTAGCCGACATCCAGGGTGTAGTAGTAATTGGGCTGCGGATTCCAGTCGTCGGTGATGCCGACGATACGGTACTCGCGGTTGTCGATGTCGATCGTCTTGCCGACGTTGTTGCCGCCACCGAACACCTGCTTGTTGAGCCTGTCGCTGATCACCGCCACTGCAGCGCGATGCGCATCGTCGTCCGCGCTCCAGCCACTGCCGTAGTGAAAAGTGACATCGACCATCGGGAAGAATTCGTTGTATACCGCGTAGCCTTCGATGGGCACCGGGCTGCGATTGCGCCCGGTACTGCTCGGCATCACCGATGCGGCAATCGTATAGAGCGCCGACTGCCGCGCGGCACGGTGCTGCTTCATCAGCGTCGTCGCATCGAGATAGCTGAACGCCACTTCCGGCTCGCCGCCGGCGCGGCGATTGCCGGGACCCCATGCATCGATCTGCGGCACGAACAAGCGATCGGACTTCCATGGAATCGGATCGGCAGACAAGCCGCGAAATACCGAATACATCGTCATCGATGCTGCCACGCCGAAGCCGATCGTCAAGATCATCAGCGCAGTAAGCCCGGGGCTTCGCCGCAGGCTTCGTACAGCCAGTTCAAGGTAATAGCCAAACATCCGTTTCCCCCTGGATCACAGCCCTGTGTTGATCGAGCTTGCCTTCGATCAAACGATGTCGCGGAATATTATCGCAAGCGTTCCTGTGGTTGAGCGTGCTGAATCAATGATTCGACATTAAATATTTTTATGAATTGAATATTTCCAGGTTCAATTGCCACATATTTTCACGTCGCTTTGACATGTCATGAGCCAATGCTCGCTGGCGGATGGCAAATGCCCGGCTTGACGGCTCTAGCGACCCAAGCGTCCGCCAGCTCCTGGTGTTGTTTCGAAAAAACATACGCATGCAGCCGTGTTTCCACACCGATTGCTCCGCGATGAGTTCGACAGGCACGTCATTCCACGCACTTAAGGCCAATGGCACTAAGTATCGCCGTCGATGGCATCGGCAATGAGCGGAGTAAGCTCTGCGAATTTCCAGGCCGGTGATCCGCATGAGCCATATCGGGAAAACTCCGTGCGAAGAAGGCGTCATCCTTCATGGCACATCGGCGGCACCGTGTACGGCCCCATCGCGGCGCTGGACGTTGGTCGCTGCGATCCTCGGCTCCAGTCTTGCCTTTATCGACGGCACCGTCGTCAACGTGGCGCTGCCGGCCATTCAACGCAACCTGGGTGCAACGACATCCGATGCCCAATGGGTGATGGAGTCGTATGCATTGTTTCTCGCCTCATTGCTGCTGGTCGGCGGAACGCTGGGAGACCGTTTCGGCCGCAAGCGCATCTTCATGATCGGTGCGGGCGTTTTTACTCTAGCCTCGATTGGCTGCGCGTCGTCCACGGACGTGGAGGCATTGATCATTGCCCGCGCCATCCAAGGCATCGGCGCTGCCTTATTGGTGCCAGGCAGCCTTGCCCTGATCAGCGCCACGTTTCCGCAATCGGAACGAGGCGCGGCCATCGGCACATGGTCTGCCTTCAGCGGCATCACCGCGGCGATTGGACCGGTTATCGGCGGCTTTCTCGTCGAGCATTATTCGTGGACTTTCGCCTTTCTGGTCAATGCACCGCTGGGTGCCGTGCTGCTGGCGGTTTGCGCGATGAAAGTGCCCGAGAGCAAGGGCGGCGCGAACGGCGGCCCCATCGATGGGCTTGGCGCCGGCCTGGTCACCATCGGTCTGGCTGGATTGGTGTTTGCCTTCATCGAAGCGCCCACGCGTGGATGGACTGGACCACCGGTCTGGATCGCGATGCTCGTTGGCATCCTTGCACTGCTTCTATTCGTTCGCATCGAAGCACGCATCACATCGCCCATGTTACCGTTGGCGCTCTTTCGCGAGCGCAATTTTGCGGGCGCCAATGTGTTGACGTTGCTGCTGTATGCGGCATTGGGCGGCAGCCTGTTTTTTCTTCCCTTGAACTTGATCCAGGTGCAAGGTTATGGCGCCACGGCAGCAGGCGCTGCGTTGCTTCCGTTTATCGCGATCATGTTCCTGCTGTCGCGGTGGACGGGAAGCCTGGTAGATCGATTCGGGTCGAAACTTCCGCTGGTGACGGGCCCCGTTGTAGCGGCTGCGGGATTCGCCATGATCGCGCTGCCTTCGACCGGCAGCAGTTATTGGACGGATTTCTTCCCGGCCATTTGCGTGCTTGGCCTTGGCATGAGCATCACCGTGGCGCCGTTGACCACGACGGTCATGAACGCGGTGGAAAAGGAATTGGCGGGTACGGCATCCGGCATCAACAACGCGGTATCACGCGCCGCCGCCCTGCTCGCCATTGCGCTGTTCGGGCTTGTACTTACTGCGGCTTTCAATGCAAGCCTGGATGGCGAACTGCAACGCCAACGCGCACCCGCGGCGCTCGTTTCCGCCATCGTTGCACAGCGGCATAAACTCGCGGGCATCGTCATGCCGCATGGCTATCCGGACGCGACAGTGGCCGCGATGAAACATGCGGTGGATGTGTCCTTCGTGTCGGGCTTTCGGTGGGTGATGCTGGTTTCTGCAGTGCTGGCGTTGTTGAGCGGCGTCAGCGCTTGGATTTTTATTGCGGGAGGACGCGCTGATAAAAGCCACCGGGAACCACTGTAGGTTGGGCTAGCGCAGCGTAACCCAACATTTTTTGGGGTTGCATCGTTGGGTTACGCTTCGCCAATCCAACCTACTGGGCAATGTCGTTCGACACAGGGTACGCAAGCGTGCCATCCGATTGAACGATGGCGCCCTCCGTCATCCGCGCCGCATCCACATGGCCAGGGCCCAATATGTGCAACACGGCTTCACCGCGCGCCAGCAGGTAATCCGTGATGATGCGTCGATGGCAACGCCACCACACCGCCTCCGAGCACATGATCGCGCAGCGGTGGGTTCGTCCTTGCGCAATCAAATGCTCCAGCCCGACGCGGAATGCACCTGAAAGCGCATAGTCCGCGTAGTTGTGGAAACTCTGGTTGATCCAGAAAGCATTGACGTCGGCAGGCACGGGCTTGGATTTGCCGCGGCGCCCGCCGAGTGCCGCGACATGCTCGTACGAGAGGTCGCAGGGGCGCATTGCTTGCGGCAACGCGTCCTCGTTGAATTGCGGGTTGGTGCGCGAGCGCGGAAAAGCCCTGACATCCACCACGCGTTGTACGCCTGCTTCGCGCAGCAAGGCGATGAAGTCGTCCAGGTTGCGGTTCGAATGGCCGATGGTGAAGAACGGAAGCGCCACGCAGTGCCTTAGGAACGCAAATGGCGAAGTGCGTGGCCTTTGTGGGCCGCGACATGATCGGTCTTGTCGCTCTTGATTTCGTATTGCGGGTCTTCTTTCGAGGCGTGGTGCGTGTGCCCCTTGTAATCGAAATCTTGGGTGTGGACGGCCACGATGGTGCCGCTGACCCGCCCGGCTTCGGAATTCCAGCTGACGTGGTCACCCACTTTGAACGTCTTGCCCATCGTCATGGCTGCGCGCTCGGCTACAACTTGAAATACCACACAGGCGCGCAGGCCATTACGCCCGCCAAAGCCTGCAAGGCCAAAACCCCCGCCGCATACCTCGGATTGCGCTTCAGCCATTTGAAGGCAAAAAAAGCAATGACGGGTATCTGCAGGGCAAGGAGCAGCTGAAACAGGTGTGCCGTTGCACTTTCATCGGTCTCGCGCGCATGGCCAAAGAAAATCACGTGACCGATGACCAGGCACAACGCAGCGAAGGACATTACCAAGGGAATCCACGCGCTTGGGCGCATCAATGTGCTGGGTGTCATGAGTATTCCCCGCTTGGGCGTGCCGGGATTATGGCGCCGGCGACCGGCTTTATGCCATCAAGAAAACGTCGAAACGGTGTCGTCAACGGCTTCAAATCATCGGCTTGCCGCTCCCGAACTGCGCCGACAGCCTTTGCCGCCACCCTTCTGCCCGAAAGAGGTTCGGTACACAACACGCCTACCGGATCGACTGGGACGCCTCTGCGATATACAGCTGAGTCGATGTCCGGTGCGATTGAAGACTGGAAGGCCATGGGAGCTCTGCCGGCAGCGGTCCGTCGACTACGCGGATAAAAACGATGTATGCCGCAACTCGCGGGTAACCAGACGTGTGGCTTGATGGCTATGCGCGATCCAGAGCATTCCGTCATTCCGGCGAAGGCCGAAATCCATTCCAAACGCCGCGAAATGCGTCCTGTGCGTAGGAAGCGTGCTGCACGCTTCGCATTCGAGATGGATGCGTTCTGGAGCAACTTGCAGGCCGCGCATGCAGCGACGGATGTTCACAATCCTTGATGGCGGGCCGTAGGTCGGGATGAGCGGAACGCGAACTCCAACCTATGTATGGCCGTCATTCCCGCGGAAGCGGGAGTCCATTTCACGGATGCATCAGAGCAAGATGGATTCCCGCTTTCGCGCACTGCTGTCCCGGGAAATTTTCGCCGTTCTTGCGGGAAAGCTAAAACGACGTCATTCCAGCGAAAG
>NZ_DAIOEU010000053.1:0-33597 GCF_036746095.1 Dyella sp. | reverse complement strand
TCGCTGGGAACCCAGAACCGGCGCTCATGCAGGTTGGGCAACCAGCGGCGGCGGGTCTTGTTGTTGGCGTGCGAGACGTTATTGCCGGTCTGCACACCCTTTCCGGTGACTTGGCATACACGGGCCATGATGACCTCCGTAAATTCGTAAACCGCCCGTTAGCCAGGGCGACATCGGCCCAGCGGCGCAATGCGCCACGCGATGCTGGAGGGTGTTGCGGGTCGCTTGGTCGTGAGGTCCGCATCGCGTTGCGGAGATACCCGGCAGGCCGGGTCGACGGGGGCGAGCCGTGCATTATCCGGTAAAAACAGGCGAGTGTGCAATCTGTGACCAGCGGCGAGCTCATTCCCTGTGCGCAGGCACCGCCCGCTCCGCCTGTCCGCATCGTCGGTCCATCGTCTCGACGGATGGCCAGTCTGCCTTCGCCAATGGCCTGGTGATCTGCGAACAGACAGCGCCGATGACGCCCACGCAGAAGGGATTGACGCACCTCTACGCGGCTTTCGCCGACATGGCGACAGACGGGGATGTATGGAACAATTCCCCTTCTTTGCGCCTCGCGCGCTTCGTCTTTTGAATCGAGGGATACCCATGGTAGATATCACCGCCAACGGCCAGGGTGCCGGTCAGGCCAACCAGCCGCAGCTCGTGTTGCAGAAAATCTACGTCAAGGACGTATCCTTCGAGGCGCCCAATGCGCCGCAGATTTTCCAGGAAATCGGTGAGATCACCGAAGCCCCCCAGGTGCAGCTCAACCTGTCCCAGCGCGCCACCGGCCTGGGCAACGACTTGTACGAAGTCGTGCTGACCCTGACCCTGACCTGCACCATCAATGAGCGCACGGCCTATCTGGCGGAAGTACAGCAGGCCGGTTTGTTCGGCATCGCAGGTTTCGCCGAGGCCGACCAGGCCGGCATCATCGGCAGCTACTGCCCGAACCTGCTGTTCCCGTATGCGCGCCATGTGATTTCCAACCTGGTGCAGGAAGGTGGCTTCCCGCCATTCCTGCTGCAGCCGATCAATTTCGAGGCCCTCTACGCCGAGCAGCAGCGCCGCATGGGCGCCGGTGGCGAGGCTCCGATGCTCAACAGCTGAAAATCCGGCGAACAAGGTCCTGATATGACCGACCAGCCGATCCTGGCCGTGCTCGGGGCTGGCTCCTGGGGCACGGCCCTGGCCACCATGGCCGCGCGCAACGGCGTACCCACTCGCTTGTGGGGCCGCGATGCGGCGGCCCTGGCGGATATGGCTGCCAGCCATCGCAACCAGCGTTACCTGCCGGATCTGCAGCTGCCGCCCGGGCTCGTTTTCGAGCCCGATCTGGCCAAGGCCGTACGCGGCGCCACCACGCTGCTGATCGTGGTGCCCAGCCATGCCTTTGCCGAAATGCTCGATGAGATCGCGCCGCTGCTCGATCCGGGTACCCACATCGCCTGGGCGACCAAGGGCTTCGAGCCGGGCACCGGCCGTTTCCTGCATGAGCTGGTGGCCGAAAGGTTGCCGGGGCGGTCGGCGGCGGTGCTCACCGGCCCGTCGTTCGCGCGCGAGGTGGCTTCCGGCCAGCCCAGCGCCGTCACGGTGCACTCCGAGAACGCTGCGTTTGCGCAGCAGCTGGCTGATTTGCTGCACGCGCCGAACTTCCGCGTCTACACCGGCAACGACGTGCTGGGCGCGGAGCTGGGAGGCGCGATGAAGAACGTGCTCGCCGTCGCCACCGGCGTCGCCGATGGCATGCAGCTTGGTCTGAACGCTCGCGCAGGTCTCATCACGCGCGGTATGAACGAAATGCTGCGCCTGGGCGTGGCGCTGGGTGCAAAGCCGGAAACGCTGATGGGCCTGTCCGGCCTGGGCGATCTGGTGCTGACCTGCACCGGCGACCTGTCGCGCAACCGCCGGTTGGGGTTGGCGCTGGGGCAGGGCGTCGGCATTCACGACGCCGTGGCACAGATCGGCCAGGTCGTCGAAAGCGTCGTCACCGCCAACGAGGTCGTGCGCCTGGCCGACAAGCACGGCCTGGACCTGCCGATCAGCAAAGGTGTGCGCGCCGTGCTGCACGGCGACGTGACACCGGTCGAAGGCATGAAGGCGCTGATGGCACGCGAACAGAAGCCGGAATACCCGCAGGACCTGTTCGGAACGCATTGAGCTTTTTTTGTGCGCATCCGCTTGTGGTGCGCACCCGGAACGCTGTTAAGCTCAAGGTTTTGATCGCTCCAGGGAACGCATGCGCATGCACCTACCGGACGAGAACCAGCACGGCGATGCTTCCGCCCAGCATGAAGAGCGCGAGGAAAGCCTGCCCGGCGTGTGGCGCAAGCTGCTCGGCAAGCCTGCTGCGGAGGGCGCGCACGAACATGTGGTGCTCGGTTTCTTCTTCGAGGTGATGCCGGAGGACGGCGCACCCTATGCGCGCCTGGATTCGGCCCCGGTGTTGCTGGTACCGGGCGAACATGGCCGTTTCACCCGGCCCGCCCCGCTGGAAAGCAAAATGCTTTCCCACTCGATCCTGAGCCTGCACGAACAACGGCTGGCCGCGACCGTGCTCGGCCTGCCGCAGGCCCTGCGCAAATCACGCAGTTACGCGCGCTTGTCAGGCCATGTGGGCAATGCGCTCCTGGCCGAGATGCTGGATACCGCACCCTGTTTCCTGGGCGGGCTCGCCGGGCTGCGCCTGTCGCGCGGCAAGTCGCATCAGCTCAATTGGCATTGGCAACTGGAACAGGACGGCAGCCAGCGCTTGCTGCCAGCGTTGCCGCACAGCCAGCGCCTGCTGCGCATCGACGGGCTGTGGTACCTGGATGCAGAGCGAGCCGAACTGGGCCATCTGGAAGCCGATCCGGAAGAAACGCATTGGCTGGACCTGCCCCCGCTCAAGCACGAATACAGCCGTCTCTTGCGCGGCGCGTTGCCATCGAGCCGCCTGGCGCATCGCATCCCGCAGCCGCAGGTATTCGACCAGCTGCGCCGTGCCGAACTCGCGCCCAAACCAATATTGATCCTGCACGCGTTGACACGCCACGCGCGCCTGGCCGCCGGCACGCCGCCGCTGGCCTATGCGCGCCTGGCCTTCGACTATGCGGGTGAGCGCCTGCCCGGACGCGGCGGCGAACCCTTGGTGCGTCGCGTACGCAACGGCCAGTTGGTGGAAATCACGCGTCGGCGTGCGGAAGAACTTTCCGCCATGGAACAACTCGAACGCGCCGGCCTGACGCTCGGCGTCGACACCGAAGGCCTGCCCTGGGATCTGGCCGACACGCTGCCTGAAGACGCCTGGCTGTTCCCCGGCAAGGGCCACGCTGGCGCGCTCGAAGTGAATACGCCCGCGCGCTGGCTGGCGCTGCGGCCGAAGCTTGAGGCCGAAGGCTTCCTGCTCGAATACGCACCGAGCTTTCCGTTCGAAGTGCTGGAAGGCCCGGTACGCTGGTACGGCAACGCGGTGGAAGACGCCGACGATCACGCCTTCGATCTGGAAATCGGCATCGAGGTGGAAGGCAAGCGCCGCAATCTCCTGCCCGCGGTAGCGCAGGCGCTGGCGGAACATCAGCTCAATCTCAGCCCGGCGCCGAACGAACCCGAGGATGCCGTGTGGTATGCGCCGGTCGATGAGCGCCGCCGCGTGCCGGTGCGCCTGAAGGAATTGCGAGGACTGTTGGCGCCGCTGGCCGAATACCTCGAAAAGCCGAAGAAGAAACTGCATCTGCCGCGCGTGCAGGCCGGCCGCCTGGAAGAGATCGTCGAAGCGCTTCCGGTGGGCGGCGAGCTGCAGGCGCCCGAGCAATTGCGCGGATTTACCGCGCGCTTGCGCGATGCTGCCGAACGCGCCAGCGATGCCGTTCCCGCGGGCCTTACGGTCGAACTGCGCCCCTACCAGCGCGAAGGCTTGCGCTGGTTGAACGCACTGGCCGAAGCCGGCGTGGGTGGCGTACTCGCCGACGACATGGGTCTGGGCAAAACGTTGCAGTTAATCACGCACCTGCTGGCGCTGAAGGAACGCGACGCCTTGCAACAGCCTGCGTTGATCGTCGTGCCCACCAGCCTGATCCCGAACTGGCTGGCGGAAATCGGCCGCTTCGCGCCATCCCTGCGCGCACTTGCCTTGCATGGCCCGCAACGCAGCGGAGATTTCTCGCAGATCGCCGCGCAAGACATCATCCTCACCAGCTATGCCTTGCTACCGCGTGACGTGGTGACGCTGCGCAAGCAACCGTTCTCGCTGATCGTGTTCGACGAAGCGCAGCAGGTGAAGAACCCGCGCACGCAGGCACGCCGCGCCGCGCTCACCTTGCGCGCGCCGCGCTGCATCTGCCTCACCGGCACGCCGTTGGAAAACCACCTGGGTGAACTCTGGTCGCAGGTGGATTTGTCCGTGCCGGGCCTGCTGGGCGATGAAGGCGCATTCCGTCGTCACTACCGCGTACCGATCGAAAAGCAGCGCGACGAGGATTGCCAGGCGCGCCTCAACCGCCGCCTCGCCCCGTTCATCCTGCGCCGAACCAAGGCGCAAGTGGCAGCGGAACTGCCGTCCAAAACCGAAATCACGCGCCGCGTGGTGCTCGATGGGCGCCAGCGCGAGCTATACGAGAGCCTGCGCCTGTCGCTGGCCGACGAGCTGCGCGACGTGATTGCCCAGCGCGGCATCGCGCACAGCGGCATCGTGGTGCTCGATGCGCTGCTCAAGCTGCGGCAGGTGTGCTGCGACCCGCGCCTGGTCAAGCTGGAAGCCGCACGCGGCGTGCGCGACTCCGCCAAGTTCGAACTGCTGATGGACATGCTGCCCGCGCTGCTCGCCGAAGGCCGTAAAGTGCTGTTGTTCTCGCAGTTCACCGAGATGCTCAAGCTGATCGCGAACGAGCTCGAACGGCACCGCATCCGCTACGTCATGCTTACCGGCGAAACACGCGATCGCGCCGAACCGGTACAGCGTTTCCAGGAAGGCGACGTGCCCTTGTTCCTGCTCTCGTTGAAAGCCGGCGGCGTCGGCCTCAACCTCACCGCGGCCGATACGGTCATTCACTACGACCCGTGGTGGAATCCCGCCGCCGAAGCGCAGGCCAGCGACCGTGCGCACCGTATCGGCCAGGACAAGCCGGTGTTCGTGTTCCGCCTGATTACGTCGGGAACGGTGGAAGAGCGCATCGAGGAATTGAAGGCGCGCAAGGCGGAGCTTGCCCAGGCGGTGCTGGAAGGCGGCGGTACGCGCGAGAAACTCAGCTTCGATCAGGCCGATCTGGATGCGTTGCTGGCGCCAGGCTAACTGCTTCTCATGGGCGTCATCGCGAAAGCGCCTCCGCTTTCGCGGGAATGACACATTGAGCGCGGTGTTTTTTCGTTTCGCATCGCTTCCGCGCGGCGCAGCATGACGGTCCAGCGGCTTTCGACGCGCCTGCAATCAGTCTCGCGCCGCCACTTCATCGATGTGCTTGAGCAAGCCGGCGGGATCGTCGTACACACGAAACGCGCCGGAGCGCTGCAACTCGTCCTGCCCGTAGCCGCCTGATAGCAATCCCACGCCGAGTGCACGCGCACGCTGCGCCGCCAGCATGTCCCAGATGCTGTCGCCGATCACCAGCGAGCGATGGATGTCCACGCCCAGTCGTTCGGCCGCAGCGATGAACAAGTCCGGATCGGGCTTGGCATGGCGAACCATGTCGCGCGTCACCACCGGCACCTCGTTCGGATCGACGCCGAGCGCGTCAAGGTTGTGTGCTGCCGTGCGCATGCGGCCGCTGGTAGCGATCGCCCACGGAATCTTTTCCTGGGTGAGGAACTGCAGCAGTTCCCGCGCACCGGGTAGCGGGCGCACCGAACCTTGGGCGTGATGGCGATTGAACGCTTCGGCGTGTCGCTGCTGCAGGCGCTCGATGCGTTCCGGCGTGATGTCCAGGCCGGTTTCACGCAGCAGGATGTTGGTGAACAAGCCGCCGCTCATGCCGATCTTGCGGTGGATGCTCCACACCGGCAGCACCACGCCTTCCTCGTCCAGCGCTTCCTTCCAGGCCAGCACGTGTTGATACACGCTGTCGATCAGGGTGCCGTCGAGGTCGAAGAGGAAGGCGGTGTTGGAGCGGGGCATGACGATCCTGCGTGATTACTGCTTTGGCAAACTGCGGCCGGTTTCCAGCACTGCCAACGCCGCCGCGCCGAGCAAGCCCGGTTCCGGGTGCGTGATGGCAATGGTCGGTACGTGTTCCATGGTGTCGCGGAAGCGGCCCTTGGCCTCGAAGCGCTCGCGGAAACCGCCGCGCTGCAGCCAGGGCATCAGGATCTTCAGCACGCCGCCGGTGAGGTACACGCCATCCCAGCCACCCAGGCTCAGCACCAGGTCGCCCGCCACGCTGCCGAAAATGCCGGCCAGCGTTTCCACCGTGCGCACGCACAGCGAGTCGCTGCCGTCGGTGGCGCGTGCGGTGATGTCTTCGGGCGTGTATTCCTCGGCGCGCTGGCCGGCGATGTCGGCCAAGGCGAGGTAGAGGTTCACCAGGCCGTTGCCGCAGATCATGCGTTCGTTCGACACGCGACCGAACCGCGCGTTGAGGCGATGGAGAATTTCCACATCTTCGGCTGTGTGTGCGGCAAAGCCGGAGTGGCCGCCCTCGGTTTCCAGCACGATCCAGTGGCCATGGCGAAGCAACAAACCCGCCACGCCAAGACCGGTTCCCGGACCCATCACCACAAACGTCTGCGTGGCGGCGCTGTGGTTGTGTTCGGGCGGCAACACCTTGCCGACGGCCTGCAGCTCAGCGTTCTTGAGCAGCGGAATCGACATGCCCTGCGCGGCGAAATCGTTCACCAGGCGCACGCGCTCAAAGCCCAGTTCCGCCTCCAGTCCATGCGCGGATACCGCCCAGGGGTTGTTGGTGATCTTCACCGTCTCGCCATTGGCAATGCGGCCGGCGGCAGCAATGATCGACTGCGTGGCGGTGTAGCCGGTGTCGGCGAAATACTGGCGCATGGCATCGGCCAGCGTGTCGAAATCCTTCACGCGATAGCGCTGCACGCTATCGAGCAGCAGCGGCGAGGGGGCCGCTGCATCAGCAAGGGCGAAACGGACGTTGGTGCCGCCGAGATCGGCCAACAGGGTGGGTGAGGTGATGGAGCGATCCATGGGCAATCCAGGGTAGCGAACCTGACAAGACTGCCCGTTGTTGTCCGATTCGTCCAGCATGCGAGTGACGTCCCGTGCCTCCGCGCTTGTGAAAAAAACTCACACTCACTATCACCGCCCCGGCGAGGCCGGGGCGGTGGTGGTCATGCCATCACCCTTGCTTGGCCGACAACGCGCTCAGCAACGCCTGCCCATTCGGGCTGCCCAATCCGGTGCAGGCATCCCATCCGGGGCCAGCCTGGTACGCGCCGTTATTGCCTTGCGTAATATCGCGGAACGCGGATTCGCCCGCCTGATACAGCACTGCGTGCACGTCGCCCACCGGCTTGCCCAGTTGCTGGTTGATCCGTGCAAGCAATGCCGCCCACAACGGTGCCGCAGCACTGGTTCCGCCCACCGCCTGCGTCTGGCCGCCGACCAGGATCTCGTAGCCGGTCAGCGGATCGGCGTTGGCGGAAACGTCCGGCACGCCGCGCCCGCTGCTGCCGTTGGGGCCGTTGGGCACCTTCGCGTTTTGCTGCCACGTCGGCAGCGGGTACGCAATGCTGATGCCACCACCGGTGGCGCCATCATTGCTGGCGGTTTCGTTCCACACCACTTCGCTTTGGATGGCCTGGCCATTGGCGGTCAACGTGGTGCCGCCGCAGCCCAGCGCGTAGGGGCTTGAGGATGGAAAATCCACGTGCGGCTGGTTGTCGGTTTCACCATCGCCGGAGCCGTTGTCGCCCGCGGCGGTGACGACGGTTACGCCAAGCGCCGCCGCATCCTGCATGGCTGTTTCCATCGCATCGCGCGATTGGCTGTTCCAACTATCTTCCGGGCCGCCCCAGCTGATCGAAATCACCGAAGGCTTGTTCGTCGTATCGTGCGCGGCTTGCGAAATGGCTTCGTAAAAACCCTGGTCGGTGTTCGGTGCGAAATACACCGCCAGAGTCGCCGCCGGTGCGAGCGCACCAGCCACTTCGATATCCAGCGTCACTTCGATGTCGGCGTCGCCGCCACCGGGAGCGTTCTGCCCGCCGGCCACCGAAACGGCGACAACTTTCGGCGGCTTGCCGATACCCAGATTCGAAAAATATTGGCTGAGATCGGTGGCGGTATAACCGCCGCCCAGTTCGATGATGCCGATGGTCTGGCCGGTGCCATCGGTATTGGCGGGAAAGTTGTAGAGCTGACCGAGCTGCAGCGGGGTGTAATACGTGTTGGGCTGCACATTGGGCACCCGGACGTGCGGGCGTGCTACCGGCCGTCGATCCAGGCCCAGCACGGCGATGGCTTCCGAGGGCAGCTTGGGTGCCTGGCCACATCCGACGAACTCGCAATCGTTCATCCGATACTTGCCGAGCGTCACCTCGAAGGCCTGCTCAAGCTGCGTCGGCGTGCCACGTAAATGCAGCACACGGCGATGCGCATCGCAGCCGGTTTCGGTAAGTCCATGCTGATGCGCAAAACCGCGCAAATTTTCGATGTCGGTCGGATCGGCGCCGTAGTGTTCGCCAAATTGGCCATGCGGGAATTGCGCTGGCTTCGGCCATGCGGCGGGCGGCGGGGTGGTGTCCGAACGACGACGCAAGACAACGGTCACGTCGAGCGGTTCGGTGCCCTCGTGCGGGCCCAGGTACTTCATGCCTTTGGGGGAGGTCCAATGCGATGGACGCTTGGCATGCTGGATCATGACGCGGCTCCTTAGTGAGAGGGGACGTGCGCCGCTAAAGATGGCACACAATGTGTGTCGAACTTGCGCACAGGCGGTTCGGCGTTTAACTGGGGTGCTTATTGTTGAACTGCTGCATCTCACCCGTTGAGTCATCGGGCCGCAGTGTTCTTGCGGACGCCATCACCAGGGCGGCGCTAAACTAGGCGCGGTTCTTGCACGAGACATTTCCCATGAACTTCCCCGCCATCCGCATGCGCCGCATGCGCCGCGATGCCTTCTCACGCGCCTTGATGCGCGAACACACGTTGCTGCCTTCGGACCTGATCATGGTGGCGTTCGTGATCGAAGGCGAAGGCAAGCGTGAGGCGGTGCCATCGATGCCTGGCGTGGAGCGTTTGTCGATCGACGGCTTGCTGCAACTGGCCGGCGAATGCGTGCGGCTTGGCATTCCTGCGCTGGCGCTGTTTCCTTCGCCGGATGCATCGGCAAAGAGCGAAGACGCTGCCGAAGCGTGGAATCGGCAAGGTTTGATGCAACGTGCAACGCGCGCGCTGAAGGCGAAGCATCCCGAGTTGGGACTGATCGGTGACGTCGCGTTGGACCCTTACACCACGCATGGCCAGGATGGCCTGATCGACGAACACGGCTACGTGATGAATGAGCCGACGGTCGAAGCACTGATCAAGATGTCGCTCGCGCAAGCCGAGGCCGGCATGGATTTCGTCGCGCCCTCCGACATGATGGACGGACGCATCGGCGCGATTCGCGAGGCGCTGGAAAATGCCGGCTACATTCACACGCGCATTCTGGCCTATTCGGCCAAGTACGCCTCTTCGTTCTATGGCCCCTTCCGCGATGCGGTGGGTTCCGCGGCCAATCTCGGCAAGGGCAACAAGCACACTTATCAGATGGACGTCGGCAATAGCGACGAAGCCCTGCGCGAAGTGGAACTGGATATTGCTGAAGGCGCCGACGCGGTGATGGTGAAACCGGGCTTGCCGTATCTGGATGTGCTGCGTCGCGTGAAGGATGCTTTTGGCGTGCCGACGTTCGTGTATCAGGTGAGCGGCGAATACGCCATGTTGAAGGCGGCGGCGCAGAACGGCTGGTTGAACGAGCGCGCGGTGGTGCTGGAAACGCTGACGGCGTTCAAGCGCGCGGGGGCGGATGCGATTCTTACGTATTACGCCATTGACGCCGCGCGTTGGCTGCGCGAGTAGATCAGGGTGCAAACCCTGCCTACAGAATCTGTCGAAGCGGGTCGTCATTCCGGCGAAGGCCGGAATCCATCGCGAACCCGAAGCATGGATTCGGACCTTCGCCAGAATGACGGTGCGCTCTGAAACAGCTCTGATGTGATCTTTGGCCTTTCTAAACGGTCAAAAAAACGTGGGTTTGCATCCAATCTAGGCGTACTGCGCAATCCCATTCCCAAACGACCAATTCTCCTTGGCCGTCTCCAGCAAATTGATGAACACGTCCTGCGGCCGCACACCTGGATCGGCCGCCAGCTTCTCCGCCACACTCCGGTAGAGCGCCTGCTTCTGCGCCACCGTGCGCGTGTTGTTGCAGGCAATCTGCACGATGACCAGATCGTCGGTGCGCACGATGCCCAGATAACCCGGGTCGTAATCAAATTCGTCGGCATCATGCTGGCTGACCAGGATGAAGCGATCGTTTTCCGGCACGTTGAAGCTTTCGCGCATGGCGGCATAAATGCCGTTACGCAGGGCAGCTATATATGCAGGCGACTTGCCGCGACGCAGAGCAATGCGAACGAGAGGCATGGCTACTCCTTGATGAACTAATGTTTCGCGGAAGGTTGTGACACGTGGCCGACTCGATAGACGTCCATGCTTTCGCTGGCAGCGTGGACAGCATCGCGCCATAGACGCAAGCGCATGATCGTCCAGCCGGTCGGGTCGAAGGCGCTGACGGCAGCCACTGCGCCATGGCCGGTATCGGTACGGACAGTTGCCTGTTCGGCCTCGTGCAAATTGCCTAATGCGACATGGTCGGCGATGGCAATGGTTTCGCACGTGGCATACGTGGCGACGGCAAGATCCGGTGCGGTTTCCGTGTGCCATGCCGACCACGTACGCACCAATGGCCGCCCGAACGAGGCAATCACGCCGGCAAAGCCCGCGCCGCCGAGAAATGCGTTCATGCCTTCCGTGTCATGCCACAGATAGAACGGCGCGTAGCGGTTCTCCTTGCCGGCGGCGTAAGGCTCATGGCGGTCTGCATACAGGTATGCCTTGAACGCCAGCTGCGGAAAGTCGTCGGTGAGATGGCCGCGGTCGGCGATGCGCTGGCGGATGATCCCCATGTCGTAGTCGGCGGGCAGGGTGATGCGGTATTGCATGGTGAGCACGGTGGTCTCCTCGCAGGCTTGACGGCACCAGCGTAGCGGCTCAGGCTAATCCTGAAAATCGGGAATTTATAAATCAACAGTCCTGAAAAATGGGATGGTTTATGAGCCACATCCAACTCGACCTGGATGTCATGCGCAGCTTCGTCACCGGCATCGACCTGGGCAGTTTTGCCAAGGCGGCCGACCGGCTGGGCCGCTCCACCTCCGCCGTCAGTGCACAGCTGAAGAAGCTGGAAGATCAAGCCGGCACGCCGCTGCTGCGCAAAGCGGGACGTGGCATGGCGCTGACCGAGGCAGGCGAAGTGATGCTCGGCTATGCGCGCCGCTTGCTGGAACTCAACGACGAGGCGGTCAGCGCCGTGCGCGGCGTGCAACTGGATGGGCGCGTGCGCTTGGGCATGCAGGAAGACTTCGGCGAAAACGTATTGCCCGAAGTACTGGGACGCTTCAAGCGTGCGCATCCCAAGCTGCGCGTGGAAGTGCATATCGCGCGCAATGCCGTACTGCTGCAGTCGTTGGAGGCAGGCCGGCTCGACCTTGCGCTGGCCTGGGAAACGGATGCGCGCGCCTTGCACCGGCAACATATCCAAACGTTGCCGATGCGTTGGATCGGTGCAGACATCGACCAGCTCCCGTATGAACCCGGTGAGCCGGTTCCGCTGGTGGTGCTGGATGCGCCGTGCCTGATGCGCACGGCCGCCATTCATGCACTGGATCGCGCCGGTCTCGCCTGGCGTATTGCCTTCACCAGTGCGAGCCTGGCCGGAACCTGGGCGGCCGTGAAGGCAGGGTTGGGCATCAGCGTGCGCACGCCGCTTGGTGTGCCTGCCGATCTCCACGCGATGGATGCGAAAGCAACCGCGTTGCCGGCATTGCCGCAGCTTGGGCTGGCGCTTTATCGCAGCGAAGCCGAATCGACACCTGCGGTGGCGCGCTTGGCCGAACTCATCTTGCAACGGTTGGCCGCGTAGGTTGGGGCGAGCGGAACGCAAACCCGGCATCCCGCTATTTGCATGCACGTTGGGATTCGGCTGTCCCCAACCTGCATCAATGATCGGACTTCGGTGCGGTCAGCTTGATCTCGTAAATCGACGGCCAGCGCTTGCCGGTGACGAACAGTCGATCATGTTTCTCGTCATACGCGATGCCGTTGAGCACGTCGTTGCTTGGGTCCGACAAGGTGCTCGGATCGGGAGCGAGCCCGGTGAGATTGATCACGCCAACCACCTTGCCGTTAGCCGGATCGATCTGCACGATGTTCTGGGTCAGCCATACGTTGGCGTAGATTTTCCCTTTCACCCATTCCAGTTCGTTGAGGTTGACCAGCGGACGGCCCAGCACCGTCACGTCGATCTTGCCGACTTGCTTGAGCGTTTCCGGATCGAGCACGCGGATCGTCGCGGTGCCGTCGCTCATGTAGAGGCGATGCCCATCCGTGGTGAGCGCCCAACCCTCGCCGGGATAGCTGAACTGGCCGATGCGCTTGAAACTTTTCAAGTCGTAGACGTAGCCGCGCTGCGATTGCCAGGTGAGTTGGATCAGGCGGTTCTTGAACGCCACGATGCCTTCGCCGTAATCGGGCGGCGGCAGTTCGACCTGCTGCAGCGCCTTGCCGGTATTGAGATCCAGCTTGTGTATCAGCGACTCGCCAGTCGTGCCGGTGCTCTCGTATAGATAGCCATCGAGATAGAACAAGCCTTCCGTATACGACTTGGTGCTATGCGGATAGGTGTGCACCACTTGGTAGCCGTAAATCGGAATACCGGTTTGCGCGTAAGCAGATGATGCCAGCGTCAGCGCGAAGAGGGCGAGCAAGCGAGTGATCGGTTTCATAGGGCCGGATGATCGCATGCGGAAATAGATCAGAGCACCCCAAGCCTGTCCGTGCGTGAAATAATGCTTCGCAGGAACTTGCAGGCGGAGGAAGCGTGGACAGCCATCATTTTCTGGAAACGGCGGTCATCTTCTTGCTCGCCACGGTGATCGCGGTCCCGATCACCAAGCGTTTTCGTTTGGGTGCCGTGCTGGGCTATCTGCTGGCGGGTGTGGTGATCGGTCCGGCCGAGCTGCATCTGGTGGCCGAGCCCAGTCGTGCCGGCGATATCGCCGAATTCGGCGTGGTGCTGATGCTGTTCGTGATCGGCCTGGAACTGTCGCCACGGCGATTGTGGGTGATGCGTCACGCGGTGTTCGGCACCGGCTTGCTGCAGGTGCTGGCGTGCGGTTTGGCGGTGAGCGGCATTGCTTACGCGTTTGGCCTCGCACCGAACGCGGCGGCGATCGTCGGCGGCAGTCTGGCGCTGTCGTCCACGGCGTTTGGTTTGCAGATTCTGGCCGAGCGCAAGGAAGCCTCGACGGCCTATGGCCGGCAATCCTTCGCCATTCTGTTGTTCCAGGATCTTGCCGCGATTCCGTTGATCGCGGCCGTGCCGCTGCTGGCCTCCACCGCGACTCACCATGGCGTCGATCCAATGGCGGTGGCGCGCACGGCAGCGGTGATCGTGGCAGTGGTGATCGGCGGCCGCTATCTGCTGCGTCCCGTGTTCCGCTTCGTGGCGCGTGCCAAGTCGACGGAAGTCTCCACGGCGACCGCCTTGCTGGTGGTGCTGGGCACGGCGTTGCTGATGGAAAAACTCAACGTCTCGGTGACGCTGGGTGCGTTCCTGGCCGGCGTGCTCCTGGCCGATTCGGAATACCGCCACGAGCTGGAATCCAACCTCGAGCCGTTCAAGGGTCTCTTGCTGGGTCTGTTCTTCATCAGCGTCGGCATGTCGATGCAGATCAATCTGCTGCTGGAGGCGCCGCTGATCGTGCTGGGTCTCACCTTCGGCCTTCTGCTGGTGAAAGGCGTATTGCTGTGGCCGCTTGGCCGCCTGCTTGGCGACCTCGATCGCGCGGATGCCTTGCGGCTCGCCGTGCTGCTGGCCAGCGGCGGCGAATTTGCCTTCGTGGTGCTGCGCCAGGCGATGGAAAAGAACCTGATCGCCGATCAGCAAGGCGCCATGCTGGTACTCGCCATCACCCTTTCCATGGGCTTGACGCCGTTGCTGGTGGCGGCCACCGCCAAGCTGATCGGTGCCAAGAAAAAGCAGGCGCCGCAGCGGCCCTTCGACACCATCACCGTCGACCATCCGCGCGTGATCATCGCCGGCTACGGCCGCATGGGCCAGATCGTCGCGCGCATTCTGCGCACGCGGAAAATCCCCTTCGTCGCGCTGGACCAGTCGGTGGAGCAGCTCGACCTGGCCAATCGCTTCGGTACCAGCGGAGATATTTTCTACGGCGATCCCGCGCGTCCCGAACTGTTGCGTGCGGCGCAGGCCGACAAGGCCGAGGTATTCGTGCTGGCCACCGACGAAGCGGAATCGGCCTTGCGCGTGGCACGCGTGGTGCGTCGCCAATATCCGCATTTGAAGATCGTCGCCCGCGCGCGCAATCGCCAGCACGTGTGGCGCTTGATGGATCTGGGCATCGAAGAACCGGTACGCGAAACGTTTTTCTCCAGCCTGAAAATGAGCCGCAAGACGCTCGAAGCGCTGGGCCTGAGCGCCGAGGAAGCCACCGAAGAAGTGGAGCGTTTCCGGCGCAAGGATGCCGAATTGCTCAAGGCGCAATACCTGGTCTACGACGACGAAGCGAAGCTGGTGCAGACCACGCGCGAGGCGCTGGAAGATCTCAACCGGTTGTTTGAGGCCGATGCAAAGACGCCCGCGCCGCGAGGAAAAGGGCCGGATGCCGATACACCGCTGGTGGCAGACAATGAGCCAGGCACGAAGAAGGCCTGAGCCGCGTGCAGCAGTTGGCTGTTGCCGCAAGGAAATACGGTAAGTTTCCCGAAAGTGGCCGGCCGGCATGCTGGCCGGATATCAACCTTTGACGAGCGCCCGCTGCTTCTTCGCATGCCGATACCTTTCCGTCCGCTGGTCATCCGCTTCGGCCGTCTCGGCGACACCTTGCTGTTGCAGCCGTTGCTGCACCGATTGCACGCGCGCTATGGCCAGCCTTGCACCTTGCTGGCAGCCGGCGGTTATGCGAGCGATCTTTATCGCGGGCAGCCTGACGTGGCGGAAGTGATCGCACTGCGTTCGCATCATCGGCCGTTGCCATTGAGCCTTGAGCAGTGGCGTGCGATCGCCGCGTTGCGGCGCATGCGCCATGTACCCGTGTATGTATGCGAGCCGCAACGCCGTTCATTGGAGCGCATTGCGCTGCTGCTGAAGCTGGCCGGCATTCCCGCCAGTCACTGTGCGTTTCTCAACGATATTCCATTGTCGCCCGGTGGCCACTGGATCGAGCATCTGCTGGATCTGGCCGACACCACCCCGCCTGCTTTCGCCGATCGCTTTGCAAGGGTGGCATGCGCCACCGGCGCTGCGCCTGAGTTCGTCGTCAGTGCATCCGAGCGCGCGCAATGCGATCGATGGCTGGCCGAGCGCGGCCTCGCAGGTCGTCCGCTGGTACTGCTGCAGCCGGCGAACAAGCGTACGATTCGCTGGCGCGGCGTGCGCAGGGCGAGCGATGACGACAAGTCATGGCCGATCGAAAACTGGGCCGGGGTCGTGGCGGCCATTCGCATCCAGCTGCCGCAGGCGCGCGTGCTGTTGTGCGGATCACCGGCGGAATACGCCTACCTGGAAACCATCCGCAAAACGATGGCGCAGCCCGATGTGGAAGTCGTCGCCAAGGAATTGCCGTTGCCGCGCATGCGCGCCTTGTTGGCGGTCGCGCACAGCATGATTTCCGTCGACACCGGCCCCGCGCACCTCGCGGCGGCGATGGGCTGTCCGCTGGTAGTGATGTTCGGTTCCGTCTCGCCCCATCATTGGCGGCCGCGCAGCCGCGTGCCGGAAGCGGTGCAGGTGTTGGGCGGTCCGCCGGCGAGTACGCGTGTCGATGCGATCACGCCGGAGCAGGTGATTGATGCATGGCATGCATTGCCACCGCGCCCAAAGACATTGCATGCGGCGTAGGTGCGCAGGCAGGGTTGGCGCAGCGTAACCCAGCACGACAAGTTCACAGCGACTGGGTTTTCATTCCAGCGTACGGGGTTTGATCAATCAGGCTGCGCCGGCTGCCGCAAGGTTTGCCGCACGCTGGGAATCACGCTGTGGCGTGCCGCCAGTTCATGTGCAATATCGATCAAGCCAAGATGCCTCGCCACATCCGCCGCGGTGCGGCCAAATGCGTCTGCAGCGTTGCGGTCTGCGCCGCGTGCAAGCAGCAAGCGCGCAGGTGGCAACAAAGCATGCATGGCGCAGGCATGCAGTGCGGTCACGCCGCGTTGATCGGCGTGTTCGAGATTGGCACCGGCATCGAGCAACACCGGCAGCAGTGCGCCGATATGCGTGGCATCGCACTCGCTGCCGGGGCGCAGATGCGCGCCGAGCAGCAACAGCAACGCGGTCTTGCCTTCGCTGTCGGCCAGATTCGGATCGGCCTTGCGTTTCAGCAGCACATCGAACAGCCGGTGTGCGCGCAGGCTGTCGCTCTGCTCGAAGCCGAACTGCGACGCCGCGTGCAGTGCGCTGTGTCCGCGCGCATCGACCGCATTGGCGTCGGCACCGGCGTCGAGCAATCGCTCCGCGATATCGGGAAAACCCTGCACGGCTGCGATCATCAGCGCGGTAGCCTCGTTCGGCAGGCGTTGATCCACCGCGGCACCGCGTTCCAACAGCAGCGCCACCAGGGCATCGCGACGAGCGGCGACCGCGGCGGCGAGCGGCGTCATGCCATTGCTGGCGCTGGCGGCGATGTCGGCGCCGGCATCGATCAGCGCCGCGGCGACGTCGCGATGGCCGGCACCACAGGCATGCAGCAGCGGCGTGGCGCCTTGCGCATCACGCGCGTCCACCGGGAAGCCGAGTTCCAGCAGGCGGCGTACCGCGGTGTCGGCGCCCTGCTTGGCGGCCTGGATCAGGTCGTCGTCGCGCAACGGGCGGCGCGGACGCTGCCAACCGTTCCAGTCGAGCCAACGTTCCAGCGCCGGATGTTCCAGGGCCAGGCCGAGCGGCGTTTCGCCATTGGCATCCATCGCTTCCGCGTCGGCGCCGTGGGCGACCAGCGCACGCACCAGCGGCAGCGCGTCGGCGCCGTGTTCCAGCGCGGCGAGCAGTGGCGTGCGTCCACTATTGACGTCGCGATGGTTCGGGTCGCAGCCGCGCGCCAGCAGTGCCTGCAGCACGCCGAGCTGGCCATGGGCGGCCGCCAGGTAAAGCGGTGTGCGTTCGCGCTCGTCGGTGCCGAACGGATCGGCGCCACGTTCGAGCAGCGTAAGCGGCAAGGTGGAGAAGGGTTCCTGCAAGCGGCTCAGCACCTGTGCGAGCAGGCCAGCACCGGCGGGGCTGGCGCCGGCATCGAGCAGATCCTCGATCGCTTCCGCGCTTTGCGGCAGACGCGCCAGCAGTGCATCGAACAAGCGCTGGCCGAGCGGAGGCAAGGTCGGATGCTCGCTGTCGATCTCGTCGATCAATTGCGGTTGCAAGCGCGCTTCCGCCGACAGCCCGTGGTCGAGCAACCAGCGACGTGCCATGCGCAGGCCAGGTTGGGTCAGCTCCAGGAACAGCGGCGCGAGCTGTTCCTGCGGCCAATCACGTACGCGATTGGCAAAGCTGGACACGATCGCCCAGTGGCCGAAGCGCAAGGCATCGAGCAGATGCGCCGGCGTGTCGGCGCCTTCGGAAATGGCTTCGATATCGAGACTGGCGGGAAGCGGTGTTTCCGGATCGAGCAAGGCCACCAGATCCCAGCGACCACTGGCGGCAGCATGGTCAAGCGCGCTGCGACCGTCGCTGCCCGGCGCTTTCGGGTCTGCGCCGAGTGCGAGCAAGGCGCGCACGGTTTCCACCTGCGCGCGGGGCGACTGGCAAGCGAGCGTGAGCGCGTCGCGGCCATGCTTGTCGCGGGTGCCTGCATCGGCCTGCGCGTCGGCGAGCAACTCCATCACGCCGGCGGCGCCGGCGCGTGCGGCCTCCATCAAGGCCGTGCTGCCGTGGTGGTCGGCCAGGTTGACGTCGGCGCCGGCCGCGCAAAGGGCGCGGGCAATCTGTTCGTGGCCTTCCGCCGCCGCCACCATCAGCGCGCTGCGCTGGCGTGTGTCGACTGCGTTCACCGCGGCGCGGTGTTTCAGCAGCATCTTCACGCCGGCGACGTCGTCCTCGGCAATGCCGGCGGCGGCGACCAGTGCCGGTTCGCCATGGGCCGGCGTGGCTTTCGCGCCGCGTTCGAGCAGAAAGCGCACCAGCGGCCAATTGGCGGCGCGGCAGGCGATCGAGAGCGGCGTTTCGCCATGCTTGTTGAGTGCATCGATGGAGGCGCCGGCATCCAGCAGCATGGCCGCGACATTGGGCTCGCCGCTGAGTACGGCGCCGTGCAAAGGGGTATTGCCGTCGGCGTCCGCGGCAAGCGGATTGGCGCCGTTGGTCAGCAGCGTCATCGCTGCTTCGGCGCGGCCATGCCAGCTGTCGCGTGTCGCGGCGAGCAAGGGCGTAAGGCCACCGCTGACGTGATTCACGTCGGCACCCTTGGCGATCAGTGCGCGCAGCAGGCGCGTGTCCGGCAGCAATGCCGCCAGCATCAGTACCGGGCGCTGGTCACGATCGCCCGACGCTGGCGCGAGATTCGGATCGGCGCCGGCTTCCACCAGCGCCAGCGCACGCGCGACGTCGCCACTGCGTGCAGCAGCCAGCAAGGCTTGTGCCTGCTCCGGCGTGCCGGCGATGCGCTCCTGTTCGTCCAGCGGCGCAGGCGCGGCGGTGGCAGCTTCGGCGTTCTCGCCACCCACCTGCTCTTGCCGGCGTGGCCGGCGGCTTTCGCACAACATCACGCGCAGGGTGCGGTTGGCGATGATCAGGCAGCCAAGCGGCACCAGCAGTACCGCATAGAGCACTAGCGCGGCGGTGCGCATTTCCGACGGCAGCACGCCGTAAAGACCGCTCAGCGCAATCGCAGCGAATGCCAGCACCAGCAACGCCAGGGCGCTGGGCAGGAAATGGCTGAAAAAATGCTCTTCGCGCGAAAGATGCCGGCCAAAGGCTACGCTGCGCGCGGTGGCGGTGAACAGCCAGGAACCTTCCCCCTGGCCGTGAGCCGGATAGGCGTCATCCCACACGTACACCAGCGCAAACGCCGGCCACAGGCGCCACAGCGCTACCAGCGCCACCACCAATGCCGCGGCCAGCATCAGGCTGCCGCCCAGGGTCGGTTGTTGCGTAAGCCGCAGCATCGGCCATGCGACCAGCAGGAATACCAGCGCGACATAGCAGGTGAACATCGTCAGATGGGCCCCGCCGCGGCGAACCACCGTGCGCAGGAAATTCGGCTCCGGATCGAAACCGATCGCGTGGCAGACTGCGGCCATGGTCAACGTATTGGCCAATAGCAAGGGAATCAGCGCGATCGGATGCGCGCCCAGCGCAGCCATGCCGGCGCAGAGCCACCCGGGCAGAAACCAGACAAGCGAGATAAGCGCGGAGGAAGGGCGGCGCGGTTTATTTGTAGGCATGCGGGGGAGTATAGAAACCGAGAAAGCGGCAGACGGTAATCTGTTGTTAACGACCACTCGGCAAAGCGATCATTCGTCCTGACGCCTGGGATCCAGCAGGGGATCCTGTTCACCGGGCGGCGTGGCCAGCGTTTCCTGCGGCGGCAACTGCAGATGCCAGCCTTGCGTGCGCAGGTTCTGCATCACTACTTCTATGTCTTCGCGAGGCAGGCGGCGCCCCGCGTGCAGTTCCACTTCGAGAACGAAACGCAGGTCACCCAGCAGCAACGTCAGTGGCGCCGGCAATACGTCGAAATGGTCGCGGCGATCCAGCCACAAATAGGTGTCGGCCTTGCGCTGGCTGGCGTAGACGAAGCAATGCATGGCGAAGGGCCGGAAAATCGTGTGGGGGCGGAAGGTTAGCAGGCACGGAATCAACAAGGGGGAACGCGAAAGGGCGCGTTGCGCGAGGTTTATGGTTTTCCGGCGCACGGCGTCGCCCGCGGCGCTTGCCGCACCATGCTGCAACCGCACTTGCACACCCGTGGCCGAGTGGGCAGAGTGCCCGCCAGGGGTATCAAACGCGCGTATGAAATTTTGTTCGGCCCCGCTACGACCCGAGCCGCGGGGCGTGCAGCCTCCGGCAAGACCCGGCCTCCCGGGCCGGACTCGTCACTAAAAGAAAAGCAGGAGCAACCAATGCACACGTCCTTTCGTAACACCGTCCGTGGTGGCCGTCCGCTCGCTCTGGCTGCGCTGGGTCTGGCTGTCGCCGGCGCCCTGGCAGCGCCGCAACAGGCCCGTGCCAGTTCGTTCCAGTTGAAGGAAGACAGCGCCCAGGCCATGGGCCGCGCCTACGCCGGTTCTGCGACGGCGGGGGGCGACGTGTCCGTGGTGGCCAATGCGCCGGCGGCGATGAGCGACCTGAAGGGCACCTATTTCGAAGCCGACGTCACTGCCATCAACTTCAGCGCCAACTTCACCGGCAGCGCGCACGACGTGCTCGGGCAGCCGATCAGTGGCGGCAACGGCGGCGATGCGGGCACCACCATGCCGGTGCCTTCGTTCTTCTTTTCCACGCAGGTGACCGATCGCCTGCATCTGGGTGCGGCGATGACCGTGCCGTTCGGCTTCAAGACCACTTACGACAACAACTGGGTCGGCCGCTACAACTCCATCTATTCGAAGTTCGAATCGCTGGACGGCACCATGTCCGCTTCGTTCGACGTCACCGACAACTTCAGCATTGGCGGCAGCGCCATCGCGCAGCGCACCAGCGCCACGCTGACCCAGGCGATCAACTTCTCCAGCGTGGCACTGGGCCTGGCCGGTCCCGGTACGCCGTTGAACCTGCCGGTAAACCAGGTTTATGCCTTGGTACCGCCCGGCTCCGACGGCCTGGCCCGCGTCAGCGGCAGCAGTTGGGCATGGGGCTGGCAGCTCGGCGCGTATTGGAAGCCGACCGCGCAGGATCGGCTCTCTTTCAACTACCGCTCCAAGATCAGCCATCGCCTGCACGGCACCGCCAACTTCAACGTGCCGGACAACGTTTCGGTACTGGTCGGCCAGCTTGCGCCGGCGCTGGGCCTGACGCCCAGCACGCTGCCGTTCCAGCACACCGACGGTACGGCCCTGTTCACCACGCCGGCCGAGGCCACCGCCAGCTACTGGCATCAGGAAGACAAGTTCGGTTTTGGCGCGGACGTGTCCTGGACCGAGTGGGACGTGTTCAAGAACCTCACGGTGAACTACGCCAACCCGACGCAGCCGCAGTCCGTGCAGAACTTCAACTGGCACAATTCCTGGTACTTCGCGTTCGGCGGCGATTATTACCTCACTGACAAATTGACCCTGCGCGCCGGCCTTGGCTATGACACCACGCCGACCACCGGCGCCTACCGTGAACCGCGCGTGCCGGATGAAACCCGCAAGCTGCTGTCGGTGGGCCTGGGCTACAAGGCGACCGAGCACTTCTCCATCAATGCCTCCTACGCGCATATCTTCGTGAATCGCGCAGCAGTCAACGGTGCAGTCAGCGCTACCGGCGACGTGCTCACTGGTTCGTATGACGATGCCGGCAATCTGTTTGCGCTGTCGGCCATCTACAAGTTCTGATCGTCAGCACGTTTATAAAAAGCCCCGGGAACGCAAGTTCCCAGGGCTTTTCTTTGGCGTGCAGCTCGGATGCTCAGTGGCGAATGACGGCAATCACGATTTCCACCACGATCAACACGATGATCGCCAGCTCCAGCAATTCCGCCCGCTTGCCCGAAGCTTCCTCGTAAAGCGCCGCATACGTATCACGGATGATTGCCAGTTTGCGATCCACGGCATCGCTGACATGACGCACGCGGAACAAATCCAGCGCCGAGGCATAGACGCGCGCCAGATAGACGTCCTCGGTGACCTGCAGGGCGTTGTCCACTTTTTCGGTGATTTCGGTGACTTCCGCCACCAGCGTATACAACTTGCGCGCGAGATCGGCGAAGTGGCGCGCACCCAGCGGGTTGCTGGCATGCGCCGCCTCGACCATGTCGTACATGCGCGGCAATTCGGCGTCCAGCAATTCATCGTAGAAGCGCAACTCGAGCAGCTGCGCGTTGGCGACTTCGAGAATGTCCACCACATCCGAATCGCTGCGCGGCTCATAGATAAACGCCCGATCCCACGTCAGCACCACCAGGTCGTCGGCGTAATAAGAGAAGCGTTGCTGCAGCAGATCCTTGCGTGCCTGTTCCGACAAGGGACGTTGTTCGCCGGAAAGCAACGGTAGCAGGTCGATGCGTTCGTGCATGACGTTGACGGGAATCGCAGCGTCGAAGGCGTGCACGATGCCCAGCAGATAGTCCTCATGCAACGACGCAGGGCTGGGCTTCGACAAAGCGGGCAGCACGGCCGCGCGCGCATGCTCCAGCAATTGCGTCCATATCGGGCTGTCAGCGCCAGGTCCCAACAGTGCATCGACGGCATTCACCAGCTGCGTAAACGAAGCCCAGCTGCATGACGTGATCGGAATATGCACGGAAAACGCCGCGGCGCCGAAGTCGTAGAGCCTTACCGTCGCGTCGGCATGATGGGAGCGGCCAAGCAGCGGCAGTTCAAGCGAGTCGAGCCGCAGCACGACCGGCGGAACACCAAAGGCCATCGCCTTCGGCGGTGTACTGGCCAATTTGCTGCGTACGGCGGCGGAGCGTTGTTGTTGAGCCCACAGCGCTTCAGCACTGGATAGATCGATGGCGTCGGCGATATCGATCAAGTGCATCGCGATCACGACGGCCGATTGAACGTTGGGTTGCTCGTACGGCATACGCGTGCACCAGCCTATGCATGGATGCCCAATACCCTATCCGACTAGTGCAAAGCCGTCGAGCGAAGGCAACTGGAATCGCAAGATGATCCCATGGGGTTACAGGGGTATGGTCAGCCCCTGCGCAAAAGAATCTCCAGCAACTGCCGAAAACGCTTGCCATACGGCGGATTGAACAGCCTTGCACCATTGATTCGTGCTTGCCGAAACACCGGCTTCATGTGCGAGAACGTGCGAAAACCTGCTTCGCCGTGATAGCCGCCCATGCCGGAAGGCCCGACACCACCGAAGGGCAGCCGATGCTGGGCGATGTGATAGATCGTATCGTTGAGCGTGACGCCACCGGCATGCGTGCGAGCCAACACCTGATCGACGCGCGCTTGATTCTGCTCGAACAGATACAAGGCCAGCGGACGCGGATGATTGGCAACGTAATCGATGGCCTGCTCGAGCGTATCGTAGGGCACCAGCGGTAGCAGCGGGCCGAAGATTTCTTCCTGCATCACCGGCATGTCATCACGCACATCCATCAATAGCGTGGGCGTGAGCATGCGCCGTTCCGGGCGATCTGCGGCGTCACTCAACGGTTCGCTGCGCGCACCTGCGCTAACGGCGCCACGGCGCAGCTCCACCAGGCGGCGATAGTGGCGATCGGTGGCAACGCTGGCGTACTGACGATTGTTGGCGATATCGGGATACAAACGTGCGGTAGCCGCTTTCGCCGCGGCGGCGAAGCGCGCGACCTCGGTGCGCGGCAGCAATACGTAGTCGGGGGCAATGCAGGTTTGTCCCGCATTGATCAGCTTGCCTGACAGAATGCGTTCCACCGCATGTTCGAACCGCGCACCGGGGCCGATGATCGCGGGTGACTTGCCGCCCAGCTCCAGCGTAACCGGCGTGAGATGGGCGGAGGCCGAGCGCATCACGTGATGGCCGACAGCCGTCGAGCCGGTAAACAGCAGATGATCGAACGGCAACCCGGCGAATGCTTGCGCCACCGCGGCATCGCCAGTGATCACCAGCACTTCATCGGGCTGGAAATGGCGCACGATCAATTCGGCGAAGAGCTGCGAGAAGCGCGGCGTGTATTCGCTCATCTTGATCATGACGCGATTGCCAGCGACGAGCGCATCGATCAGCGGACCGGCAGCGAGAAACAGCGGATAGTTCCACGGCACGATGATACCGACCACGCCCAGCGGCTGCGGGCGCGTTTCGATCCCGGCCGGCAGGAAGGCTATGCTCGCCATGCCGCGCTTGGGTTTCATCCAGCGGCGTCCATGTCGGAGTGCATGGCGGATGGCAGACAGGCTGGGAAACACTTCCAGCATGTCGGTTTCTTCGCGCGGCCGGCAACCAAAATCCATGTCGATGGCTGCGGCGATCTGGTCGCGATGTTGGCTGATGGCCGCTTCCAATGCCCACAGGCGACGCGCACGCGTGGGCCAGTCGGGGAACGGTGACCGCGCCTGCGCCGCACGCAAGCGCTGTAGTCCGGCAGCAAGATCAACGTGGTCAGGCTGATTCATCGGAATGTCGCTCACAATTTTCCATCGCTACATACGCAGCGCCGCCATCGCGGCATGCCGCGTGACGGTATCACCAAGGCAGAAACGAGTATGCACATCGCCCATTCCCTCTCCCATGCATTCAGTGCAGCACCACGCAATCCCCCGGCTGCGCTGCAATCCAGGCTTTGATCAAGGCAAGTCCTTCTTGATGCACGGTGCTGCGCCCGATCTCCGGCATCATCGTGCCTGGCTCGGCGGAGCCAAGGCGGTAAGGCACGATCGAATCGCCAGGATGGCCCGGCACGATGTCGAACAGATGATCGCCGGTGCCTTGGCCTGCTGCCGTCGGCGGCTTGCAAATACCGATATGGCGATCTTCCGGCGTACTGATGTCCAGCGTGAGGCCGGTGGTATTGGCCGCACCCTTCGGGTTGTGGCAATGGCCGCAGTTGATATCCAGATAAGCGCGTGCGCGGGTATCGAGTGAAGCGTGCGTATCCATCCAGTTTGCATTGCGCGGAGCGTTCGCCGACGCCGGTGCGCCGGTGAGATAACCCACGCGCGTGAGGTGAACGAGTTCGTTTTCATCGCCACCGGCATAACGGTAGTCGCGATTGAGATGGCGTGCCTTGGGGCCGATCGGCTGCAGCGCGCGCGTGGTCCAGTCGCGTGCATGGCAGCTTGCGCATTGGCTTTGATCCGGCACCACATAGTTGAAGTTTTCGCGTTCGCCGTTGTCGCTGACGAGCGTCAAGGCTTGCACGTCACCGGTGCGGGCAAGCAGTGCATCGGTCTGCGCGGCGTTCCACACGTAGGGAATGGCCACCCATCCTTCCTTGCGCTTGACCAGCAAGCGTGTCTCGATCATATGCACGTTGGCCAGTTCCAGGCCTTGCCCAGGCGCGGCGAGATCGCGGCTGGTGTCGTAGGTGCGCGCAACGTCTGTCGCGTTGCGTGCCGTGCCGTTGGGCACTGGATAGAAGAAAGTCTTGCTGATGATCGTGCCCACGGGGAAATCGAAGGTATCCGTAGGGTTGTAGTGGGCAGATACGCCCTTAGGCATCCAGATCGTGCGCAGCTTGTGGGCGTAATCGGTAAACAATGGCGTGTTGAGTTCGTACGGCACTACGCCCTGGTTCAATTGCAATACGCCATCGTGCGCCTCCACCACGTGCCAATCGCTGAGCTTCGGCGGATAACCCTGATCGTGAAAGGCCACCGACTGCATGTCGCGATGGCAAGACGCCAGGCATGGCAGTGCGATCCATAGCATCCCTGCGCGCAGCCACTGCTTTATCGACTTGAGGGGTACGCTCAAACCTTCGGCTCCGGGTTCAATACGACAGCGGGCAGCTTGGGCAGGCTGCACTGGAACGGCTTGATGTCAGTGCTTGGATTTTTGTAACCGTGCGGCCCATCGGCGTTGAGCATGCCGTTCGCATCCTGGATGCAGATGCGATCGTCTGGCGACGCCGCATTGCCTGCCTGGGTCTTGGGATCGGCATAACCATCCCACAGCACATCAGGAAAACTGCCATTGATGCCATAGACGGCGGTTTTCAGCGTTTTAAGCTTGAGCCCATCCGGCGAATTGCCGCCGCCCTTGAAACGGTTGGCGTAGACGTAGATGCCTTTCGGATAGGGATTGTAATCAGGGGCGACGCCGAGCTTGTTGTAGTAATTGGTGGAGAAATAGCTGGAGATGATCACGTTGGCCGTCTGGTTGTCGGCTATGTCGTTGTCGAAGATCTCCACCTTGTCGTTGGAGTTGACCACCACGCCCGAGCCCGCCGGCACGCTGGCCACCGCCGCCCCTTTCTTGGCAAAATTGGCAGTGTTGTTGTCGAACACCTTGTTGCGGAACACGCGCGTGGCGTGGCCGGCCTGCGAAAGATTGGGCATGTTGAACACCAGGATGCCGCCGGTGTTCTTGGTCGCGATGTTGTCGTAGACGTCGGCGTTCACCGAGTTTTCGATCTCGATGCCGGCCACGTTCTGCTCGGCCCGATTGCGGCGCACGACGATGTTGTTGGATTGCCCCACGTAGATGCCGGCATCCGATGCGCCAATCACCACCGAATCTTCCACCAGCACGTTCTGAGTCTTCACCGGATACAAGCCGTAGGCGCCGTTGGTGCTTTTGGGGCCGCCGGTCCATGCGATGCGCACGCCATGGATGGTGATGTTCCTGCCTTGGTTGATCTTCAGTGCATCGCCCATGGTGTCTTCGATGGCGAGGTTCTCGATGGTGAAGTCGTCGGCATTCACCAGCAGGCCTTCGGGGCCGACGATCTGGCCCTTGAACGACAGCACGGTCTTGTCCATGCCCGCGCCGCGCAGGGTGACGCCACTGGTGCGCAGGCTGAGGCCGCGTTTTAGCGAGTAGTGACCGGCCGGTATGTCGATCACGCTACCGGGTCTGGCGTCGAGCAACTGCTGCTCCAGCTTGCTCTCGAACGAAGCATCGTGCTGGCTTTGCGCGGCGTTCTGCTGCTGGCCGCAGGCAGGCAGCAGCACTGAAAAAGCGATCAAGGTGCAGATCTTGCGCATGCCGGCATATCTCCCCGCGCGCCACACGAGCACGTACACCGCACTGTCCCGCAAGCGGCAAAGCGAGGGGGAGGGCAAAAGGGCCGGGAATGGGGGGTAAATCGGCCAGCCTGCGGTAATCGCGGCTATCCAGGTCAATGCCATGCGGGCGAGTAGATGGTCGTGCGATCACCGCGCCGACGCTTCTGTCCTTGAAGCCGTTTCAAGACTGGCTTGCCAAGATATCGCTACTTCGCCGTAAGGACTGCCTCTATCTTGAGCATCCATCAACGATAAGGAGAAAGCAGTCATGCGTTCTCGTTGGGTTGTACGGTTGTTTGGGCCTGCCGAACGCGGTGGGGCCGGCTCGGGCAAGCCGCAGGCGAATGCGCGGGCTAGCAAGGCGATGGGCAAGGATTCTCGAACCGGGCAAGCGGACCGGGCTTTCATTCGCTCATCGCGTATTTGCCTTGGTATCGGCGATGGCACGGTGCATCGTCAATAAGCGATGCCATCCATTCCATCGAAGCTATGGCTGGCGGCAAACCCGGAGTTACACCAAGCATGCATCCGCACAAGATTCGCCATGGCGCGCTCGGCTAGCGCCTGTATTTTCGCCACGCTCCGGACCAAGTCCGGAGCATGGCCATGTGCATCGGGCCGATAAAACGATCAGCGTGCGCCGCCGCCCGCGTACAAACGCTCCCCCGACAGCCAATACGAATCATCAGAAGCCAGGAACACGGCGACCGCAGCGATGTCGTTCGGCTGACCGATGCGACCCAGCGGCGTGCTGGCCAGGGCGTATTGCTCGAACTCGCCGCCAATGGCGCCTGCCGCATGCGTGCCTTCGGTTTCGACCATGCCTGGGTTGAGCGCATTCACGCGGATCTTGCGCGGCCCGAGCTCCTTCGACAGCACGCCGGTGATGGCATCCACTGCACCCTTGGTGGCGGTATACACCACGGTGTTGGCCGGCACGATGCGCGAAACCAGCGAGCCGATATTGATGATGCTGGCGCCTTCGCCGAGATGCTTCACGGCTGCCTGGGTGGTAAGCAGCAAGCCACGCACGTTGACGTTGAACTGCCGATCGTAATGCTCCTCGCTGATCGCTTCGATCGGCGCGAACTCGTAGACGCCGGAGTTGTTCACAAGAATGTCGAGGCGGCCATAGTGCTTGATCGCCGCATCCACAATCGCCTGTGCGTCGGCGGCCTTGGAAACATCGCCCTGCACGGCCACGGCCTTGCCGCCGGCCTTCACGATGTCATTGACCACCGCCTCCGCGCCGGCCTTGCTCGAAGCGTAATTGACGACGACCGCAGCGCCTTCGGCGCCGTATGCGCGCGCAATCGCGGCGCCAATGCCCTTGGATGCGCCGGTAACGACGGCGACCTTACCTTTCAGCTTGCTCATGGAATGTGTCCTGGTGGGTGGGTGAAGAGGTTCTGAATTCCTGTAGTTCGTAACTTATGAACTATGGAACTAGAAATCAAGGGCCGATAAAATGCCAACCATGCGGCCGCTGATTCACCCATCCATCGAAGACATCACCGTCGAGGGCATCCTCCATGCCCTGTCCGACCCCGTGCGCGCCGCTATCTACGCCGAACTGGCGGTTTCCAGCGGCGCTACCTGTTCCAATTTTTTAAAGATCAGCGATCGCGAGATTCCCAAGTCCACGCTATCGCAACACTTCCGTGCGCTGCGCGAGGCAGGCCTGATCCGCAGCGAGCGCCATGGCGTGGAAATGCGCAATACCACGCGTTGCGAGGAGATCGACAAGCGGTTTCCCGGGCTTGTCCTAACGATCATGAAAGCGCATCAGATTCAGGCGGCGGGGCGCGAGCGCGAGGCCAAGCGCAGGCCTTCGCCGAAGAAGGCGTCGAGAAGCTGACGCCCGGACATGCCGCCGACGTCGTTTCGGCGCTGCTCTCTCATGCGGTGATCGCATGCCAGTGGCGCTGCTTGCGCTCCTGCGCCCACATCGGTCGCACGCGTTCCAGATAGGGCGCGTAGTAAGGGCGTTTGAGCTGCACCTGCTCGAAATAGTCGCGGCTGGTCCATGCCTCCACCAGCAGGATGGTGTGGGGATGCTCCATGTTTTGCAGCGCGTCGAAATACAGGCAATCCGGTTCCTGTTCGATCACACGCCGCAACGCGGAAAGTTCGCGCGCGAAGTCTTCGACACAATGGGGTTTGATGCGCAATTGCACGGTAAGCACGTAAGCGGCTTCGCGATTGCTCATAGCGCGTCAGTCATGCCGCCGTCGGTCAACAGCGTACGGCCTGTGATCCAGCGGGATTCATCAGAGGCGAGGAACGCGACGATATCGGCGATATCGTCAGGCTCGCCGATGCGCCCTGCAGGCGTATTGGCGATCACCTGCTGGCGCCGGCCTTCAGGCGTGGCGACGGTCATGTCGGTGGTAACCATGGATGGCGCGACGGCGTTGACGATGATACCGCGCGCGCCGAGTTCCTTGGCGAAAGCATGGGTAAGCACTGATACCGCCGCCTTGCTCGCTGCATAGATGCTGGTGCCGGGGCGCGGGGAATAGATCAGATTGGTGGACACGTTGACGATGCGCCCGCCCGACGCGGGAAAGTGCGGGACGGCAGCCTGCGTCATGTTCAGCACGCTGCCCATGTTCGCGTCGAACACGCGCCGCACGAGTGCTGCGTCGATGCCGCCGAACGGGCTGGATTCGAATACGCCGGCATTGTTGACCAGGATATCGATACGGCCAAAGCGCTCGACGATAGCGGCGATAAGGTCGTCTACGGCCGGGCGATCGGCGACGTCGGCGGCGAAGGAAGCGGCGCTTCCGCCGGCCTCGGCGATTGTGTCGGTCACAATCTGCGCTTGCGCTGCGTTGCTTTTATACACAATGGCTACGGACGCGCCTTGCGAAGCAAGTTTGCGAGCGATGGCGGCACCAATGCCGCGCGATCCGCCGCTGACTACGGCAATCTTGTGGACGAGTGTCATAAAGTCCCTTTCTGGTGGTATGGAAGTCGCATATGCATTAAGCACGATGCATGAGCGCCGCATTACAGCATGAGTCGAAGGGTAACTTGCAGCGTTAAACGCTCTGTTTCCAAAAACGCGCAAATGTTTCGGACTTGTCCTGCCTGATCAAGGCAAGCTGCGCCGCGCCACCTGCGGCGGCATCCCGGTCCAGCGCTTGAACGCCCGGCGAAATTCGCGTGGATCGCTGAAACCGAGTTCGATGCCGATTTGCGCCACGCTCATTTGTCCTGCGTGCAGCAGCTCCAATGCGCGTTCGGCACGTACGCGATCATGAATTTCGCGAAAGATACGACCACTTTCAGCGAGCCTGCGACGCAACGAACGCTCGCTGAGATGCAACGTTCGGGCGACTTCGGTGAGCCGCGGGTGATCGCGCAGGCGGTTGCGCAGCAGGCGTTCGACGGAGACGACGATTTCGTTAGAGGGGCTGTTGCCGCGCAGTTGCTGGTGACATAGCGCCAACGCCTGGCGGGAAACCAGCGGGTTGTAGCCGGGCAGCGGTTGTACTAGCCAGTCAGCGTCGACCACGATGCGGTTGTGTTGCGCGCCGAAGCGTACTTCGCATTGGAACGTTTGCGTATATTCGGTTGCGTAAGCAGGTGCTGGATAAGTGAATTCCATGCGTACCGGCGTGATGCTCGGGCCAACCAGTTCGCGCGAGATGGCCAGGCAACTGGCGAACAGTTCTTCGCACAGGAATGGCAGCAGTTCGATGTCACCGTAGCGGGGCCATGCCTGCACGCCGACGTGGTGCGCGTCCATCGCGACGAAGTCCACGTCGAGCAGGCTGCCGCAGATTTTGTGGTTTTCGATGCCGGCGCTCATGGCTTCGCCGAAATTGCGCGACGTCATCATCGCCAGGCCGAGCAGTCCGAAACTGCCGATGGTTTCGTTGCGGCCGATCAATAATCCCAACGCGGGCAGGCGCATGGCTTGCAGTGCGCGGGAAATGATCATGCGCGCCTGCCGGTATGACACGCGCAGGCTGGGATCGTTGATCTGCTGGCGAGTGATGCCCAGCCCGGCGAACCAGGGCTCGCTTGCAATACCCTGGCGTAGCGCGAACTCGGTGAGATGAACCAGCACATTGGGCGGGATGTCGGCAGCTTGCGCGCGCGGATCGGGCTCGATGGCCGAAGCGGCCGTGCGCCGCGTCTCGCGTAATTCGAATGCCGCCTGTGTCATGCCGGACCTTCCCCCGTGCCAACCCCGATGGCGCAGGCCCCTGTTCTAGCACGGGCAATGCCGAGGTGGTTGGCGCGGCGCACAAGTTCAGCGTTGGCGTGCTTGCGCTGTTACTGCTGCGTGGGTTTTCCGTTCGTTGTTTGTGTCGTCGCCGCACGTTTCCATTGCTCGATCCAGCTGTCGAGGTCGGCCAGGCGTTTGGCGGGATCGTCCTGCATCGACATGCCAACCGCCGAACCGGCCACGCGGCCGGACGGATCGAGCAGCATCAAGGTGGGGAAGATGCCGATGCCCAGCGTGTCCATCAGCGATTGGCCGTGATACAGCACGTTCCAGGTCAATCCGCGTTCCTGCACGAATTGGCGTGCGGTGTCGGCGTTTTCATAAGTGATGGACACGAAGTTCATGTCGCCATGCTCGCGCGCATAAGCATTGAGCGTCGGCACTTCGGCGATGCAGGGTGCGCATTCGGCGAAGAAGAAGCTGACCAGGGTATAGCGGCCGTGGAAGTCGCTGAGGCGTTGCGCAGTGCCGTGCAGTGACGGTAATTCGAACGGCGGGAAAGCGTCGCCCCGGCCGAAGGCGAAGCGTCCCGGCTCGCCGGCGCGTGCACCGGCCGGGCGCAGGCGCAGCATGGCCATGCCGGCCTGGGTGTCGCGGGTGATGCTGTAGTGGCGGCGGCCTTCGTGCATTTGTTGCGCGAAAGCAGCGTAATCGATGGGTTTGCCGTTGGCGTCGAGGTAGCGGACTTGGGGTGTGGCACCGAGCTGCAACGTGGCGACGAAGTGCTGTTCGTCCCGGCTTGGATGGGCCGCGTGCGCGGCATTGGCCAAGCATAGCAACAGCGGAATTATTATCAGTATTCGTCGCATGGTGAGTGATGTTGAGGAATACCTGCGTTCCGCAAAAGCCGTCATTCCCGCTTTCGCGGGAATGACGGTCGCGAGGCGACGTCGCACTCAATGGAAGGGTGCGTGTTACTCGCCAATCGTCAGCAGCGATGCATTACCACCCGCCGCCGTCGTGTTGACGGTGAGCGTACGCTCGGTCGCGAACTTCACCAGATAGTGCGGACCGCCCGCCTTGGGACCCGTGCCCGACAGCGATTCGCCGCCGAACGGCTGCACGCCCACCACTGCGCCGATCTGGTTGCGGTTGACGTAGCAATTGCCGACGCGCGCATGGCTGCGGATGTATTCCACGGTGTCGTCGATGCGGCTGTGCACGCCGAGGGTGAGGCCGTAGCCGGTGCGGTTGATCTGGTCAATCACCTGCGGAAGCTCGCTGCCTTTCCAGCGGATCACGTGCAAAACAGGGCCGAAGATTTCGCGCTTCAATACGTCGAGCGAAGGAATCTCGTAGGCGCGCGGCGCGAAGAACGTGCCATTCGATGTGGTAGCCGGTTCGAGCGTGGCTTCGGCGATTTTCTTCGCTTCCTTGTCCATGCGTGCGGCATGGTCGACGAGGATCTTCAATGCATCCGCATCGATCACCGGACCCACGTCGGTGGAAAGCTGGCCGGGATCGCCCACCTTCAACTCAGCCATCGCGCCGGCGAGCATGCCGATTACCTTGTCGGCAATGTCTTCCTGCACGAACAGTACGCGCGCGGCGGAGCAGCGCTGGCCGGCGGACTGGAAAGCCGAAGCGATCACGTCCTTGACGATTTGCTCGGGCAGGGCGGAGGAGTCGGCGATCATGGCGTTCTGGCCACCGGTCTCGGCGATCAGCGCTGCGATCTGCGCATTGCGTGCGGCGAGCGCGCGGTTGATGGCCCAGGCGGTTTCGGTGGATCCGGTGAAGGCGACACCGGCCACGCGCGGGTCCTTGGTCAGCGCTGCACCGACTACGGCGCCGTCGCCCGGCAGGTATTGCAGCACGTCGGCCGGCACGCCGGCTTCGTGCAACAGCTTCACCGCGACGTAGCCGATCAGGCTGGTTTGTTCCGCCGGTTTGGCGATCACGCTGTTGCCGGCGGCAAGCGCTGCCGATACCTGGCCGAGGAAAATCGCCAGCGGGAAATTCCATGGGCTGATGCACACGAACACGCCGCGCCCGTTGAGGAACAGCTGGTTGCTTTCGCCAGTCGGCCCGGGAAGTTGTTCGGGATGGCCGAACAAGCGGCGCGCCATCGCGGCGTAGTAGCGCAGGAAATCGGCGGCTTCGCGAATTTCGGCGATCGAATCGGGCAGGCTCTTGCCGGCTTCGCGCACGCACAGCGCGATGAATTCACCGCGGCGTGCTTCGAGCTGGTCGGCAGCGTGTTCCAGGATGGCGGCGCGGCTGGCAGCAGGCAGGCGATCCCAGCCCGGCTGCGCGGCGACGGCATTGGCCAGCGCCTTGTCGACCAGGGCGGCATCGGCGCTGACGTAGCTGCCCACGGCCTGGCGGCGGTCGGCGGGATTGGTCACCT